>JACQTH010000399.1 GCA_016210935.1 Acidobacteriota bacterium
GAACAGCTGGCGCGCCCGCGACATCATGAGCTCCGAGGGACGCACGATCGGCACCGGTTCGCTGGCGACAGGGGCCGCAGCGATCGGTTCTGATCCTGTTCGGAGCCAGGGGATCTCGAACCGCACGTACGGCTCCACCTGCTCCCAGTACGTAGTGACGGCCGCCGCAACGCCTATCAGCAAGAGCCCCAGGAAGACGAGGCCGGCGAGCCGATGTCGCCGCGCCGCTCGCGGACGCGGTCCGGGGGGGCCGCTGCCGAGGCCGCGCGTGCCCGCGCGTACCGGCACATCAGGCTTCAACACGCCCCCTGCTTCCAGGCGATCCAGCCGATCGAGACACGCCTGCGCGACCTCGTTCGCACCGCCGCGCTGCAGGACCGCGGTGAGGAGCCGACGGGCCTGGTCCTTCTCACCGCGATTGAAGGCGGCCAGGCCGGTGTGCAGCATCTCATCGAGCTCCCGCTGCTGCTCGGCCTGGGCGCTTCGAGCACGATCAATGTAGGCGCGAGCGCGGGCGTGTCCGCGATCGAGAAAGAGGACGCGCGTCCAGACGTGTGCGGCCTCCTCGTACTGTCCGGCGAAGTAGCGATCGAGGCCCGTCAACAGGAGCTCCTCGATCCGCGCGTCGCGGTCGGCCGGGCTCAATGGCTCTGGGGGGTCTTTCGGATCGGTACGGGACGGGTCGGCCATGGTCAGGCTGCTGGCTCGACCAGCCGTTCAGGCCGCGCCGCTCAGCGGCCTGGATTATACCTCTTCTGCTTCTTCCCGTTCCGCCGGCCGCGCGGGTGCGATGCCGAGCGATCGCATCTTCCGGTACAGGTTGCTGCGCTCGACGCCGAGCACTTCCGCCGTGCGGGAGATGTTCCCCTGCTGCCCGGCGAGCGTTCGAAGGATGAAGTCCCGCTCGAACCGATTGCGCGCGTCCTGGAGCGTCAGCGTTTCGGCCGGCGCGCCGGGCGCCTCGGGGCCGGACGTCAATCCGCCGTCGAGGAACGCCAGATCGTGCGCGGTGATGCGGTCGCCCGGTACCATGATGATGAGCCGCTCGACCACGTTGCGCAGCTCGCGCACGTTGCCCGGCCACCACGAGTGCTGCAGCCGCGCGACGGCGCTCTCGTCGAAAGTCTTCAGCCGGCGGCCATATTCGCGCGCGAACTCGGCCATGAAGTGGTCCGCGAGCAGGGGAATGTCTTCCGTCCGGTCGCGCAGCGGCGGCACGAAAATCGGAATGACGTTGAGGCGGAAATACAGGTCCTCGCGAAACCTCCCGGCGCGGATTTCGGCGGGCAGGTCCTTGTTCGTCGCCACCAGCACCCGCACATCGATCCGCACGCTGGCCACGCCCCCGACCGGCTGCACGACCTGCTCCTGGAGCGCGCGCAGCACCTTGGCCTGCGTCTTCAGGCTCATGTCGCCGATCTCGTCGAGAAACAGCGTGCCGCCGTCGGCGAGCTCGAACTTGCCGCGGCGATCGGCAATGGCGCCGGTAAACGCGCCGCGGACATGCCCGAACAGCTCGCTTTCGATGAGCTCTTCCGGGATGGCCGCGCAGTTGACCTCCACGAACGGACCGGCGCGGCGCTTGCTCGCGGTGTGGATCGTCCGGGCGACGAGCTCCTTGCCGGTGCCGTTCTCCCCGTAGATCAGGACACGGCCGTTGGTCGGCGCCGCCATCGCCACCTGTTCCCGCAGCTGGCGCATGGCGTAGCTTTCGCCGACCATGACGAGTCCCCGATCGACGCGCGCGCGCAGCGCGCGGTTCTCCACCTCGAGACGTCGCTGCCGCAACGCATTCCGGACGACCAGCACGGTCTTTTCGAGGGAGAGCGGCTTCTCCACGAAATCGAACGCGCCCATCTTGATCGCGCGGACCGCCGATTCGATGTTGCCGTGACCGGAAATCATGATCACTTCGCTGTCGGTCCGTCGCTCGCGCAGCCGGGCCAGGGTCGTCAGCCCGTCGATGCCCGGCAGCCAGACGTCGAGCAGAATCACCTCGAAATGACCGCGCGTCACGCGCTCGAGACACGCCTCGCCACTCTCGACGGCGTCGACCGCGTACCCTTCGTCGCGCAGCACGCCGGCGAGCGAGCTGCGGACGCCGGGTTCGTCGTCGACGATGAGGATGGTGGGACGCAAGGAAACCTCAGTACAGTTGGTGAATTGGTGAATTAGCGAATTGGTGACCGAAAGGCGGCGCTCCTCATCGATTCACCAGCTCGCCAATCCACCAACTCACCAATTTACACCGGCAGCTCAATCGTAAACCGTGTCCCTCGGGGCACGTTATCCGCCACCTCGATGGTGCCGCCGTGCTCCGACACGATGCGGCGGACGATCGCCAGGCCCAGCCCGCTTCCCCGCCGTTTGGTCGAGTAGTACGGCATGAACAGCTTGTCGCGATCGGGGGCCGGAATACCCGGGCCGTCATCGGCAATGATGATGCGCGCGACCGCGTTGGGCGCGTCGTGGGCGGTGTCGATCCAGATCGTCCCTTTCCGGTTCATGGCCTCGACCGCGTTGTCGACCAGATTGATGATCACCCGCCGAATCTGCTCCGGATCGATGCGGACCGGCGGCAAATCCGCCTGGAGATTCGGCATGAAGGTCACGCCGGTGAACAGCCCGTTGTAGAGGGCCAGCGATTCGCGCAGCAGATCACCGAGGTCCACGGCCGCGCGGCGCGGCGCCGGCATCCGGGCAAACTGCGAGAACTCGTCGACGAGCCCCTTCAGCGATTCCACTTCCGCGACGATCGTGGTCGTGCACTCGTCGACGAGCGCCCGCGTGGCGTCGGGCGCCCCGCCGAAGTGACGTTTCAGGCGCTCCGCCGACAGCTGGATCGGCGTCAGCGGATTCTTGATCTCGTGCGCGAGCCGCCGGGCCACTTCCCGCCAGGCCGCGATCTTCTGCGATCGAATGAGCGGCGTGATGTCATCGAAGACCAGCACACGCCCCTCATGTCGTCCGTCCTCGCCGTAGAGCGGCGTCACCACGGCCGCCAGGTGCAGCTCCCGCCCGTCCTGCGTCAGCGCGATTTCCTCCGCGAGCGGCTCTCCTTTCACGTGGCCGTCTCCCGCGAGCAGCTTCTGGAGCGGCTCGAGGTCCGCGCGCGCGAAAACGTCGCTCGCCGGCCTGCCGACGACGGCATCGTCGAGCCGGAGCAGACGGCTGGCGGCCGCGTTCAACGTGCCGACCCGGTTGTCCGCGTCGATCGAGACGACGCCGGTGGCGATGCGTTGCAGGATGGTTTCGATGTACCGGCGGCGCGCCTCGACCTCCTGATGCTTGCGCTGCACGTCGATGGCCGATCGCTCGAGACGCCGGCGGCTGACGCTCAGCTCGCTGGCCATCGTGTTGAAGGCGTCGACGAGCCCGCCGAATTCATCTGCGGTCTCCCGCTCGACCCGGTGGTCCAGGTGTCCCGCCCCAATCTCGCGGGCCGCCGCCGCGAGCGTCTGCACCGGCCTGGTGATCCGCTTGGCGATGTACAGCCCCATCCAGGTCGCGCTCACGAGAATCATGAGCGTCAGCATCAAGAAGAAGGACAAATAGACGCCGGTCAGGGGACCTTTCAGGACCCGGAGCTGCATGTACGCTTCGTACGCGTCGGTCAACCGCCGCGGGCGCGCGGCCACGTCGCCGGCCAGATAATCGCTGGCCACCACGACACCCGTGATTCGCCCGCCCGGCGCGCGAATCGGCGCCGCGACCCTGAGAAGCTCCCCGCCCTGTCCCAGCGGCTCGACGGTGGACTCCGCCTTCCCTTGCGCCGCGTGCGCGGCCAGGCGATCGGCCGACGCCCGGTCGTAAGGTTCGCGAGGCAATGTCGGCGCCGCCACTTCCAGAAGGGACGTGACCTCCGATCGACCGCCGGCCGCCGGCGCGACCCGGTAGATCTCGACGAGCTCGACACGCTGCGCCTTGACTTCCGGATCGACCAGTTCCTGGACCCGCCGGATATCGACGGTCGTCAGGTCGACGGAGGCGAGGTTGCCCGCGATGCGCCGCGCGTGATCCTGCGCGAGGGCCTGTCGCTCGAGGTAGTAGTCGCTCGCCAGCTGGTTCGCCGACGCCAGAATCTCGTCCATCGGCGCGTTGAACCAGCGCTCCACGCTGTTGCGGATGATCTCGCCGCCGACCAGCAGCACCAGCACGGCGGGAATGAGCGTCATGCCGAGCAGCGCCGCGACGAGCTTGGCGCGGAACTTGGCGAACGGCAGCGCGCGCCGCCGCTCCACCAGCAGCTTGACGACGTTGCGCGCCAGCACGAACACGAGCGCCAGAACCATGGTCAGGTCGGCGACCGAGAGCGCATAGAGGACGAACTCCGACAAAAAGTCCGGCGTGAAGAGCGTGGCGGATCGATTGGCGAGCGTCAGCGTGCCGACGAGCACGCCCAGGAGCAGCAGAATCCCAAGAAGGATCAGCAGCGGGCTGTCCCGGAGCGGTTTGCGCGGTCTGCGCGGGACGCGCGGCGGGCGCGCCGTCGCGGCGGACGGCGCCGAGGTGACCGCAAGCCGGGTGATCACGGGATGAAGGTGAACTTGGCGAACGAAACGAACACGCGACCCTCGCGGGTCAGGGGCGTCATCCGGATAGCTTCGCCGGCACCCAGGACCCCGCCGGACACCAGCACGGCGAGAGGCGTGACCCGGCGGCGCATCAGTCCTTCGCGTCGAGCAAGCCCTTCAGCTCGCTCATGAACTCACCGATGTCGCGGAAGTGGCGGTAGACCGAAGCAAACCGCACGTAGGCGACCTTGTCAAGACGCTTCAATTCCTGCATGACGAACTGGCCGATCTCGGCCGTCCCCATCTCCCGATCCGGGCGCTCCTGCAGCGTGGCTTCGACCTTGTCCGCAATGGCTTCGAGCGCCGAGACCGTCACAGGACGCTTCTCGCACGCTTTCAAGAGCCCGGCAATCAGCTTCTGCCGCTCGAACCGCTCGCGGCTGCCGTCCTTCTTGACGACCATGTACGGGATCTCGTCGATCCGCTCGTAGCTCGTGAATCGCCGGCCGCACCCGAGACACTCGCGGCGGCGGCGAATCACTTCGCCTTCCTTGCTTTCCCGCGAGTCGACGACCTTGTCGCCCAAGTGGGCGCAATACGGACACTTCACGGAAGTAAGCCTTCGGGCGTGCCGGCGCGCACGTCGCCGGCCAGACGGCGGGCCCGGCCGAGGTTCAAACCCTCCTGCATCATAAACAGAAGACCGGCGATCGTCACAGGAATGACGGAAATCGCATGCAGCACGATGGCCGCCCCGACGGCCTTGTCGTTCGGCGCCCCGTAAAAGACCGTCACTCCTATCCGGAACGCCTCGTGGAAGCCGCCGACGGCGCCGGGGGTGGGCACCGCCACGCCGATCACGAGGAGCGCGGTCAGCAGAAACGAGCCGCTAAACGGCACTGCAATCCCGTAGGCGGTCGGCACCAGCCAGATCGGTACCGCGATGGAAATCCAGAGCGGCAATGACAGGAGCATCGCGTTCAACAGACGCCCAGGGCTTCGAATCACCGCGAACCCTTCCAGGAACGTGCGAGACAGCGAGATCATCTTGTCGACCATGCGGTCCGGCACATGGCCACGCAGGCCGTCCAGCAGCTTCGCGAGCCGCTCTGGATGCCCCGACAGAAGAATGACAGCGCCAAGCGTCAACAGTGACAGGACGGCCACGCCCAGGGCGCCGAGCGTGACCGCGCTGTAAATGCGCGGGGCGGCCTTGGACATTCCTGGGTCGAACACCAGAACAAACGACGCGAGCAGCAACAACACCGTGATGAGATCCAGCAGCCGCTCGAGAAGAATCGTCGCAAAGGTCGCGGTGAAGCTCAGGCGCTCGCGCCGCGCGAGCAGGTACGGACGCAGGACCTCCCCGATGCGGGCGGGGAGAAGCGAGCTGGCGGCAAAGCCGATGACCGTCGTGCGGAACGCTGGCGCGAAATGCGTCGTACCGATGGGCGCCAGCAGATACTGCCAGCGGAGGGCGCGAAAGCCGTAGGTGGAGGCCACGCCGGCTGTGGCGGCGACGATCAAGTCGCCGCGCCCGTGAATGATTTCAGCCCAGACCTGCGACAGGTTGGCGTGACGCAGGAAGAGCGCCAGCAGGCCGATCGCCAGCAGGAGAATGACGACCGTCTTGATCGAGGCGCGCATCTGCGATCTCGCCATCCATGGCGAGCGCACTCTATCACAGTCGAACAAACGCCTTCAGCTACGCGTTCCGATAGGTGCGTTTGTTCGACTAGGTCGGCGGGCCGCGCATCCGCGCCGCCGCGGCGAATTCGGCCCCTACGCTCGCACGGCCAAAGGCCCGCCGCTAGCGCGGATGCGCGTCTCGTCAACCGAGCGCAGCCGCGCTGTGTTAGAATCTCGGTCCCTTCCAGCCGTCATCGAGAGGATCACGTGACGA
>JACQTH010000410.1 GCA_016210935.1 Acidobacteriota bacterium
ACCCAGTACTCGCCCGCAGGGAGGTCGCGAAGATTCTGGAGCGGATATCCGAAGTCGGTCTCATCGATGACCGCGGATTGGCCGGGCATGAGTCCTTCGACGTTTCTGCCGAACAGCGGCACACCAGTGGGGCTGACCTGCTGGATCGGGGGTCGATCGTTCCTCCCGCTAATCGCGATGTACACGCGGCCGGTGAGCGGTTCCGACCTGATTGCCGGAGAAAAAGAAATCCTGAAGTGGAACCGCGCGGGCCGCTGGTTTTCAGTTGCGAACGCCGCAACAGCGACCGGGATGGCGATCGCGGCCAGCGCGGCCCGCACGAGCCTGCGCAGGCGCTTCATGACGCCGCAATCGCCCTGCCGGCGCGAACGGTCGATTCATGGCTGACGACCACCTGGCGCGATTCGCCCAACCGCTCGATGCCGAGCTCCACGACGTCGCCCGCCTGGAGGTACTTCGGTTCCGGCTTCATCCCGAGCGCGACGCCGGCGGGAGTGCCTGAGCTGATGACATCACCTGGCAGGAGCGTCATGAACTGACTCACGTAGCTGACGAGCGCATGGGCGCCGAAGATCATGTTCGCGGTGGTGCTCTTCTGCCGGTACTCGCCGTTGACCTTGAGCCACATCTCCAGCGCGTGCGGGTCCGGCAGCTCGTCGCGCGTGACGAGCCACGGTCCGATCGGCGCGAAGGTGTCGGCGCTCTTTCCTTTCACCCACTGTCCCGCCCGTTCGAGCTGAAACGCGCGCTCGGAATAGTCGTTGTGCAGCGCGTATCCCGCGACGTACTCGGCCGCCTCGTCTTCGCTCGACACGTAGCTGCATCGCCTGCCAACGACAATCGCAAGCTCCACTTCCCAGTCCACCTTGCTGCCGTTCTTCGGCATCACCACCGGGTCGTTCGGGCCGGCGAGCGCGGTCGTCGACTTGAAGAAAATGACGGGCTCGGTCGGCAGCGGCATCCCCGACTCCGCCGCGTGATCGCGGAAGTTGAGGCCGATGCAGACGATCTTGCTCGGCCGGGCGATGGGCGGCCCCAACCGCGTATCAGGAGCCACGCGCGGCGCGCTCCGGCTGTTCCTGCCGACCCAGTCGCGCAAGCGGTCCAGGCCGCCACCGGCGAAAAACGCCTCCGTGTAATCGCTGCACACCGGCGAGACGTCGATGCGCGCGCCATCCTCCAGCTCGACGCCCGGGCGCTCCAGCCCGGGCGCACCAAATCGTATGAGTTTCATGAAGATCCTCTGAAGGGGCCAGGGACCTGGGGCGAGGGACCGGGGGCGCGGCTCGCCGGGAATCCGCACAACCTGGCCCCGAGTCCCTCGGACCGATACACGAGATCACGGACGAAACCCGAGCGCGAAGAGCAACGCCGTCCGGACCTCGTTCATGCGGCCCGGGTCGAGCGTGGTCAACGCGCCCTCGATGCGTCCCTTCGGCACTGTCTGAATGTGATCGAGATTGATCGCGCAGTCGCGAGGCAAGCCAACCTCTCGGTCGAGAAGGACTTCGGTCGGGATATCGCGGATGGTCGAGGTAATCGGCGCCACGGTGACTTCGTCGAGGAACTCGATTGCCGAATCACGCGTGAGGATCAGGACCGGCCGTTTCTTGTCAGGTTGCTTGAAACGATACCAGCGGACCTCGCCGTGGCGCATCAGTCGGGCCAGATCTGTTCGTGGTGCCACACGTCGAACTCGCCGCGACGGACCGGTTTGCGGCGGTAGCCCGCGCGATGGCGCTGCTCGAGGGCACGCTGTTGTAGCCGATCCAGGGCCTCAGCCAGCGCGCGCCGCGTGAACGCCGACCGCGTCACACCCAGGCGACGCGCGGCCTTGTCGACGCGGGTCACGAGATCCGGGTCGAGCGTCATTTGGACCGTCTTCATTCAACCGCTCACCATTATAGCTATTCTAATCCATATACGCATCCACATATGGCTCCGGTCGCGAGCGGCCGTGTGCGAGCGGCGCCGGCCGATGCCATCATCGCGGCGTCCGCTCCGTCCCATAGGTCGACCCTGACTTCGACACGTCGAACTCTTTCGACTGCCCCCTGGGAATGCTCAGCGTCTTCCAGTTCGGGCCCGCGTAGTGCTTCGCGAGCAGGACGATCTGCCCCACATGCGCCGCGTAGTGCGTCAACTGCCGATCGATCGCCTCGACGACCGTGTGCGCTTCGCCGCGAATTCGGACCGATTTCCCGAGATCGTCCGGTGTCAAGGCCGCGATCGTCTCGAGCAGCAGTTGCCAGCTTTCCTCCCACCGCGCGAAGATGTGGTCGCGGGTGTCGGCCGGCTCGCGTTCGAACTCGGAATCACGA
>JACQTH010000392.1 GCA_016210935.1 Acidobacteriota bacterium
CACCATGTCCTCTACGCCACCTTCGCCATCCGGTCGGCGTTCTCGACGGCTTCGTCGATGGTGCCCACCATGTAGAACGCCTGCTCGGGCAGCGCGTCATGCTTGCCTTCCACGATCTCGCGGAACCCGCGCACGGTCTCGGCAATCTGCACGTACTTCCCAGGCCTGCCCGTGAACTGCTCGGCGACGAAGAATGGCTGCGACAGGAACCGCTGAATCTTGCGCGCGCGCGCGACCGTCAGCTTGTCTTCCTCCGGCAGCTCGTCGATGCCCAGAATCGCGATGATGTCCTGGAGATCCTTGTACCGCTGGAGCACCTGTTTCACGCTGCGCGCCACGGAATAATGCTCGTCGCCGATGACGCGCGGATCGAGGATCCGTGACGTCGAGGCCAGCGGATCAACCGCGGGATAGATCCCCAGCTCGAAAATCGCGCGCGAGAGGTTCGTCGTCGCGTCGAGATGCGCGAACGTCGTGGCGGGCGCGGGATCCGTGTAATCGTCGGCCGGCACGTAGATCGCCTGGACCGACGTGACCGATCCTTTCCGCGTCGACGTGATCCGCTCCTGGAGCTCCCCCATCTCGGTCAGCAGCGTGGGCTGATAGCCCACCGCCGACGGCATGCGTCCGAGGAGCGCCGACACCTCGGAGCCCGCCTGCGTGAACCGGAAGATGTTGTCGATGAACAGCAGCACGTCGCGGTTCTCGGCGTCGCGGAAATACTCCGCGACCGTCAGCGCGCTCAGCCCGACCCGCAGGCGGGCGCCCGGCGGCTCCGTCATCTGGCCGTACACCAGCGCGGCGCGCGATTTCTCCGGTTCCTCGAGGTTGATGACCCCGCTTTCCTGCATTTCCAGCCACAGGTCGGTGCCTTCCCGCGTGCGTTCGCCGACCCCGCCAAAGACCGAGACGCCTCCGTGCTTCAGCGCGATGTTGTGGATCAGCTCCATGATGATGACGGTCTTGCCGACACCGGCCCCCCCGAAGAGCCCGATCTTCCCGCCGCGCAGATACGGCTCGAGCAGATCGATCACCTTGATGCCGGTTTCGAACATCTGCAGCTCGGTGGACTGATCCTCCAGCGTCGGCGCCGGGCGATGGATCGGCCACCGTTCGCGCGCGTGAACGGGTTTGTCGGGAAAGTCGACCGGGTCGCCAAGCACGTTCAGCACGCGCCCGAGCGTGGCAGGACCCACGGGCACGGAGATCGGCGCGCCGAGATCGACCGCCCGCATCCCGCGCTGCATGCCGTCGGTGGGCTTCATCGCCACCGTCCGGACGCGGTTCTCACCGAGGTGCTGTTCGACCTCGGCGATGATGTCGAGCGCTTCCCCACCGCCCCCGGCGCCGCCGGATGTGATCCGCAGCGCGTTGTAGATGTCGGGCAGCTGCCCGTCCGGAAACTCGACGTCGACCACGGTCCCGATGACCTGAACGACCTTGCCGACGCGTTCTGTCGTTGCTTCTGGTTTGCTCATGCTGTGTCCTGACATTCTGTCCCTGTAGCCCGGAGCCTGAAGCCCGGAGCCCCTTACAGCGCCTCCGCGCCGGAGATCACCTCGATGATTTCCCGTGTGATCGACGCCTGCCGCACCTTGTTCATGTAGAGCGTCAGGTTGTCGATCATCTCCGCCGAGTTCTTGGTCGCCGCATCCATCGCGGTCATTCGCGCCGCATGTTCTGAAGCGGACGACTCGAGCAGCGCGCGATACACCTGGATCTCAACGTGGCGCGGCAGCAGATCTGTGAAGATCTGCTCCGGCGCCGGCTCATACAGGTATTCAACTCCCGCGGCGGGCGCCATCTCTGCTCCCAAATCGGCGCGGGCAATCGGCAGAAGCTGATCGATCACCACTCGTTGCTGCAGGACCGACTTGAACTCGCTGTACACGAGATGGACCGCATCGACGTCGCCGGCCGTGAACCGGTCGATCGCGACCAGCGCGATCTCCTGCGCGTGCTCGTATCGCAGCTGATTGAAGATGCCGACCTGGTCGTACCAGATGTCGAATCCCTGCCGCCGGAAGAAGTCCCGCCCCTTGCGTCCCACCAGCGCGAGCGCCACCGCGCGGCCCGGGTGCTCGACGATGAACGCGCTGGCGCGCCGGATGATGTTGGCATTGAAGCTGCCGCAGAGGCCGCGATCCGCTGTGATGACGATCACGAGAACGCGGCCCTGTCCTGGGCGCTGCGCCAGCAGCGGGTGCGCGGAGGGGTCGACCCGGGACGCCAGGCTGTTCAGGACCCGCGCCATCTGGATGGCGAACGGGCGGGCCCCCAGAATGCGTTCCTGGGCGCGCCGCAGCTTCGACGCCGCGACCGTCTTCATCGCCCGCGTGATCTGCTGGGTCGACTTGATCGCGCGTATCCGCCGGCGCAGATCGATCAGTGACGGCATCGTTCGCTAGGCCGCGGTCCGCCGGGTGGCCAGGAACTGCTCACCGAATTCCTTTAGCGCCGCGTTCACCTGGCCGCGCAACGCATCGTCGAAGATCTTCTTCTCGCGGATGGTGCTCAGCATCTCGGGGTAACGCGTCTCCGCGAACCGATACAGCTCGCGCTCGTATTCCAGCAGCGACGCAACGGGGAGCGGGTCCAGGAGCCCGTTCGTGCCGGCGAAGATGATGAGGATCTGCTTCTCGACCGGCAGCGGCTGAAACTGCGCCTGCTTGAGGATTTCGACCAGTCGCCGCCCGCGGTTGAGCTGCTGCTGGGTGGCCTTGTCGAGATCGCTGCCGAACTGCGCGAACGCCGCGAGCTCCCGGTACTGCGCGAGGTCGAGCCGCAGCGAGCCGGCGACCTGGCGCATCGCGCGCACCTGCGCCGAGCCGCCGACGCGCGACACGGAGATGCCGACGTTGATGGCCGGCCGGATGCCCTGATGGAACAGGTCGGTCTCGAGGAAGATCTGCCCGTCCGTGATCGAGATGACGTTCGTCGGGATGTACGCCGACACGTCCGCGGCCTGCGTCTCGATGATGGGCAGCGCCGTCAGCGATCCGCCCCCGAGCTCCGGCCGCAGCTTCGCGGCCCGTTCGAGCAATCGCGAGTGGAGGTAGAAGACGTCGCCCGGAAACGCCTCGCGGCCCGGCGGCCGCCTGAGGAGCAGCGAGATCTCCCGGTACGCCTGGGCGTGCTTCGACAGGTCGTCGTAGACGCACAGCGCGTGGCCGCCGCGATCGCGAAAGTACTCGCCCATCGCGCACGCGGCGTACGGGCTGATGTAGAGCATCGTCGCGGGGTCCGATGCCGCCGCCGCGACCACGATGGAGTACGGCATCGCGCCGAATTCGTCGAGCGTCTTGACCACCTGTGCGATGGTCGACTGCTTCTGGCCGATGGCGTTGTAGATGCAGATAACGCCCGTTTCGCGTTGATTGATGATGGCGTCGACCGCCACCGCGGTCTTGCCCGTCTGCCGGTCCCCGATAATCAACTCACGCGGCCCGCGGCCGATCGGGATCATCGCGTCGATGGCCTTGAGGCCCGTTTGCAGCGGCTCACGGACCGGCTGGCGATCGACGACGCCCGGCGCGAGGCGCTCGATCGGCGCGTACTGCTTGGCCGTGATGGGGCCCTTGCCGTCGACCGGCTCGCCCAGCGGGTTCACGACCCGCCCGAGCAGTTCCTCCCCCACCGGCACCGAAATGATTCGGCCCGTACGCTTGACCGTGTCGCCTTCCTTGATTTCCCGATACTCACCCAGCAACACGGCGCCAACGCTGTCCTCTTCGAGGTTCAGCGCGATGCCGAAGACCCCGTGCGGGAATTCGATCATCTCGCCCGCCATGACGCGCTCGATGCCATGGAGGCGCGCAATCCCGTCGCCCAGCGAGACCACCGTCCCGACCTCCGCCACGTCGATGTCGACGGCGTAGCTGCCAATCTGCTCGCGGATGAATTTGGAGATTTCTTCAGCTTTAATGGTCATGGAAAGAAGTCGAAAGTCAGAAGCCAGCTGGTGTCCTAGCTTCGCATGCGCGCTTTCATCAGTTCCAGCTGCCGTCTGACGCTTCCGTCGTACACCGTACTGCCCACGCGCGCCACGAGGCCACCGACGATGTCCGGATCGACGTGCGACACGAGCGAGACCTTCCGTCCCGTGGCGCGGTGCAGGCTGTCCTCGACGGTCTTCGTCTGCTCGTCAGACATTGGCGTCGCGGTCGTCACTTCGGCCTCGACGACCTGAAGGTAGTCCATCAACCGCACACGGTAGGTATCGACAATATCCGCCAGCAGCGCGAGCCGGCCGCGCTCGGCGAGCAACAACAGCAGCTTCGTCACGATCGGCGAAAGCTCGGCTCGTTTGGCCAGCTCTTCAACGATCGCTCGCTTACGCGTCATGGGAAGGGCCGGGTTCGTCAGGGCCTGGTGAAGCTGCGCATGGCCGGCCATCAACTGGTGAAAGGTTCCGAGATCGTGTCCGGCTTTCCGGGGATCGGCTTCCAATACCGCGACGTCAAGGAGCGCGCGCGCGTATCGGCCGGCGGCCGTTCGTGGGGTCACGTCAGTGGGTCTTTCGAGCTAATGACTGTCTCGTCGTGTCGGCTTGAGCCGGGCTCAGGTGGCGGTTTTTGAAGCTTGCGCCCAATTTCACAAGCTCAACCCGCCAATTTATACCATCACTTGTACTTGGGCAAGCGATCACGTCGTTATCACGGCGTCGGGTTGCAGAATCCTGCTTACGTGATGACGATGCGGGCCGCAGACGGCTCTGAAACTCTTCCAACCTGCCAGGCGGTGATGCCGCCGCGGGAAAACGCCGAGAGCGCTTCGGCCTCATGGTTGGGATCGACGGAAATCAGGAGGCCGCCCGAGGTTTGCGGATCGTACAGAAGCTCGACCAGATCGGGATCGATCGAGCCGGAAATCTGGGCGCCGGCCGCGAAATGTTGCTTATTCGTGGACAGCCCACCCGAACGATTTCGTGGAACGAGCTCACGTACGGCCGGGAGCAACGGCACACGATCCGCGTCGAACGTCATCGTTACACTGCTGGCGATCGCCATCGCGGTGGCGTGGCCGATGAGACCGAACCCGGTGATGTCGGTGCAGGCGTGGGCGGCGCCCGCCGGCAGGCTCGCGATTGCGTCCGCCGCCGCCCGATTGAGCGCGCACATGGAGTCGACGGCTGCCACAACGGCGGCTTCTGAGGCACGACCGAACTTAATCGCGGTGCCGA
>JACQTH010000390.1 GCA_016210935.1 Acidobacteriota bacterium
CCTCCCATCCGCCTTCGCCAAGGCTACGGCGAGACCTCGCCGAAGCGCAAAGCGCGTAGGCGGGCGGCTCGCGTGGGCTCGCCGCGGTTGTTGGGGGGGCTTACATGACTTTCAACGCTTCGAGGGCCGCTTGCCTTACCTTCATGCTCGGATCCTGCCGGCTCAACCCCTGGACCGATTCTCGCAGGGAGTGTTCTTTCAAGCTCGCCACGGCGCGCAGGCTGCTGATGATCACCTCGCCCGCACGGTCCTCATCCGTCGGGCCGGCCCCACCCTGCAGCCTTTGTTCGACGCCCGCCCGATCGAGCATTTCGCGGAGCACCGGGACTCCGTCGCGCCGATCGTGCCGGGCGAGGGCGACCGCTGCATTCCACCTCACGTCCGTGGAGGGGTCGTTGAGCGCTGTCTGAAGCGTCCGAATCTGCACGTCTCCCGGCAGCGCCCCGAGCGTATACACGGTCATCTTTCGAATGCCGGCATCGTCCGAGGCGTACAGCTCCATCAGCGCCGGTGCCGCCGAGGTGTCGCCAATCGACCCGAGCGCCCAGATCGCGCTGATGCGGGTGTCGCTGTCCGGGTCTGCGAGCGCGTCCTTGAGCAACGGCAGTGCGTCAGGCGGGAGCGGCGGATCCAGTCGGCCCAGGGCGAGCGCAAGATATCGCCGCACCATCGGGTCCGACCTCTTCGAATCCGCGAACGCCTTTACCAGCGCGGGGCCGAGACCAGGGTTCGCCGCCCGCACCTTGGGATCGCTGATGCGGCGTGACAGCTCATAAGCGGCGGGCCATCGCCGATCGGATCCGCCGTGCTGAATCTCGTTCAGATAGTCCTCCACCGTCCGATCGTCGGCGAGGAGCAGCCGAAACCCGGCGTAAATCAGGAGGGTGATCGCGATTACGCCAAGGGGGATCAGGAAGAATTGAACCGCGAGCGCGGGTGCCGCGGCAACCGGACCGCGGCCGGCCGGTTCCCGCTCGACAAGCTTATCCATGAGGGAGGCAGATCATCATTAGCCCTGGAGGAAGCGCGAAGGTTGAGGATCCACAAATTTTTACTACGAACGTAAAGAAGGGTCAAGGTGAGCCCACCGAGAGCCCACCGCCCACTAAACCCGCGGCAGCGTTACATCCAGCTGCGACTGGTACTTTCCTTTCTTGTCGGCGTACGACACCTCGCAGACTTCGTCGCTCTGAAAGAACAGCACCTGCGCGATCCCTTCGTTTGCGTAGATGCGGGCAGGAAGCGGGGTCGTGTTCGAGATCTCGAGCGTAGCCGTTCCTTCCCACTCGGGCTCGAACGGCGTCACGTTCACGATGATTCCGCAGCGGGCGTACGTCGACTTGCCGAGGCAGACCGTCAGCACGTTGCGCGGGATGCGGAAGTACTCCACGGTCCGGGCGAGCGCGAACGAGTTCGGCGGCACGATGCAGACATCCGCTTTGATGTCGACGAACGAGCGCGGATCGAAGTTCTTGGGATCGATCACCGTGGTGTTGATGTTCGTAAAGACCTTGAATTCATCGGCGACGCGGATGTCGTAGCCGTATGAGGACAATCCGTACGACACGACGCCTTGCCGGACCTGATTCTCGACAAACGGCTCGATCATGCGATGCTCGAGCGCCATCTTCTTGATCCAGCGGTCGGCTTTGATGGGCATTATTTAATGTGCGGTGGGGCCCCCCACCGCCTCCCACGGCTCGCTCGCGCTCGCCGCGTTGATTAGATACAACGATCCGCTTAGTGCGACAATCCGGGCCCCACCCCCAGCGCTTCCCACGGCTCGCTCGCGCTCGCCGCGGTGATAGACACAACCGTCCGCTTAGTGGGGCGGTTAACGGCGCAGCAGCATCAAAAGTAGAGTCAGGACGATGCTGAGCAGGATTGACGTTACCAACGGAAAATAGAACGTAAAGGACCCGCGCCGGACGACCAGGTCTCCCGGGAGCCGCCCCAGCGGCATGCCCCACATGATCAAGAGCCCCACGGCCGAGATTCCCAACCCGATGACGAGAAGCGCCTTGCCCATGCAGCGTGTGGAGCTACATCTCGACGAGCTCCACCCCCCGGAAAAAGTACGCGAGCTCGAACGCGGCGGTCTCAGGCGCATCCGAGCCGTGTGTCGCGTTGCGCTCGATTGAGGTCGCGAACGTGCGCCTCAGCGTGCCTTCGGCCGCCTGAGCTGGATTGGTGGCCCCCATCAGGTCGCGCCACCTGCGAATGGCGTCCGGCGCTTCGAGCGCCAGCACAACGGCAGGCCCCGACGACATGAAGCTGGTCAGACTCTCGAAGAAGGGGCGCCCGCGATGGACGGCATAAAAGCCCTCCGCCTCCTTCTTGGTCAGTCGAACCATCCGCATGGCACGGATCTGGAACCCTTCGGCCTCGATGCGTTCGAGGATCCGTCCCGTGAGGCGACGTTCCACCGCATCCGGCTTGATAATGGCGAGTGTACGTTCCATGGGGAACTGGATTATACATTTGGTGATCTAGCGAAGCGCCGCCTCAAACCGACCAGCGCCGCTTCGCTAGAGATCACGAGGCTTTATTCAATAGCCCCGCTACGCGGGGGGTAGCCGTGCAAGCACGTCTAGCCAGCTTAAGGAGCCTCTGATGCGATCAGCGAGCGAGAAACGGCCGCAGCGTCCTCGTCGCGATCCGGACATTCACAAGGGCGCCTTGGAAGGCGACCGTCCCGACGATCCCCAGCATTCCAACCCGCACGGCGATGCCCTCGACGACGAGGGCCTGCCGGAGGATTCGCAGGCAATCGCCGAAGACGTGATTGGCGCCCAGGAAGACGAGACGCAGGGGTAAATGGACGATTTCAGCGAAGGCTGTCCATTATCTCGTCGAGCGCTTCTTTCGGCGGGCGAACCCGTTCGAGCGGCAGGGACGCGAGCGGCTCGTCGACCAGGTTGAGCAGCTCGAGAAAGTCGTCGCGATCCGGCTCGATATAGATCACGCCGGTCGCGAACTCGCCGCGGCGCTGCGTTTCCTGCAGCACGCGCAGAGCCGCGATCTTATCG
>JACQTH010000433.1 GCA_016210935.1 Acidobacteriota bacterium
GCCATACCTCATGAGGCAGTGCACGACGTGTGCCGAGAAAGAGCAGATGGGGCAGGTGAGGCCGGGGGGAAGAGCCGAGAGATGTCAGGTAAAGATCAGCACGTCCTCCTCCACCTCCCCGATCTCGACCGCGGCCTCACTCACTCGAGTCACCCGGAGGCGATAGAGCCCGCGCGGCGCGGGGCCAGCGATGCGCTCGCCGTCGCGGGCCTTGAAGGCGCTGTTGTGGCACGGACAGATATAGACAGCCTCGCTCGGGATCTGTCCCATCTCCGTGACGACTTCCGCAGGCAGTCTCCCCGGATCCGCGACGAAGTCCACGTCGCAGCCCTCGTGCGGGCACCGCACGCAGACCGCGCTGAATCGATCGACATCGGGGTCGCCGGCGGCGGTGCGGACGATCATCCCGCTCACCCGTACGGGCTGATTCGGATTTGCGGCGCTGGCCAGCGTGACGCCTTCCGCCACGAAGGGCCGCGCGCGCCAGGGCATCACGAGATCCGCGAGCGGCACCAGCGTGGGGCGGGCGAGCGGATGGTAGCGGCGCACGAGCGCGCGTTGCGCTCTGAGCCGCAAATTTGACCGGGGCTCTGCCCCGGACCCCGGCTCGGTCGCTCGCGGGGGCCCCGCGCATCCGCGCGATCCGAGCGAATTCGACCCGGATCCCTCGCACGGCCCAGCCCCGCTCCGCTCCCTTGCAGGCGCGACGTGCGCGCCTAGTCCAAAGCCGGGCAGGAGCAGTGCGAGACCGCGGCCGAGGACAGTCCTACGCGGGACCACCACGCACCCAGGCCGCGAGGATCCGCCATTCCGGATCGTCCTGCGAGCGCCAGTGCTTGCCGCCGCCGTGCCAATGACTGCCGCCCGCTTCCTCGGCCAGCGGGTTGACGAGCAAGGGGCTCTTGAGCGGCTCGCCCGGCACGACCAGGCGCTGCACGCGCTCGAAATTGCGCCGGGTCTGCTCCTCGGTGTACGCGGCGCTGCCCGGTGCGAGCGGTTCGAGATAGGCGTTGCCGCCGCCGCGCGAATGGCAGGCCGTGCAGCGCGCGTTCCCCTTCCGGCGGGCCATCAGGATCGGCTGCACGCGCGTCTTGAACACTTCATAGTCGAGCACCGTCGCGTTCGCGGCCGGCGCCTGCGCCTGCGGTGGCGGCGCCTCTGCGGGCGCGAGCAGCGCGACGACCAGCGCGCCGGCGATCACGAATGAACTGGTACTCATGCTGTTGACCCTCCGTGCGAACCTTCGTCCAAACCTTCGTTACGAGCCTTCGCCTTAGCGGCTCGTGACCGGAGACGGGAGAACCGCGGTGATATTGCGTTTCGGAATCTGGCCGACGTTGATTCGGGTGATCTCCTTTCGGGCCGCTACATCGATCACCGAAACGGTGTTGTCGTGCGCGTTCGCCACGTAGACCTTTCTGCTGTCCGGCGTGAACGTCAGCCAGTCCGGCACCTTGCCGACTCTGACGTCGCCCAGGTACTTGAGGTCCGGCATCGAGTACACGTACACCGCGCTGTTGAACTTGCTCGTCGACCAGAGCGTCTTGCCGTCGGGGGAAACCAGGATCCCATGCGCCGGCGCGCCCTGGATGCCTTCGTTGTTGCGCTGGGCCGGCGGCAGATCGGGAAGCTTGATTCGACCCACTTCCCGGCGCTGCGCCCAGTCGACGATCGCGAAGCCGTGCAGGTTGGTTACCTGGACGAACATCCGCCTGGTCGAGCCGTCAGGGTTCTGTTCGAAGCACAACGGCCGCACCCCGCCCTCGAAATGAATCGACCAGACCGGCAAGTCCGTTTCCGTATCGATGACGGTGGCGACGCTGCCGCCGCTGGAGCCGGCCACCACGTGTCTGCTGTCCGGTGTGATGAAGGTGTTATGGACCCCGCGCAGCACGCGAATGAACTTCACACGCTCTTCGGCAACCGTGTCGATCACGTCCACGCCGCCGTCCGGCATCTGGATCGCCACATACGCTTTCCGCCCGTCCTTTCGAAGCGCGACGTTGTTCGGCCGCCCGGTCAGCGGGATCTTCTTCCGGATGCGCAGCGTCTTCGTATCGACGATATCGAACGAGTCGGTGGATTCGTTGCTGAGGTAGAGCCGGCTGCCATCGGGCGCGGCCGCCACGCCGTGGATCACCTCGGCATCGGGAATCTCCGCCACGATCCGATCGGTCGCCGGGTCGATCAGCATGACGCTGTCGCCGGCGGAGTTCGTTTGAACGATCATCGTCTGGCCGGTCTGCGCCGGCAACGGCGGCGTCAGCAAGGCCACGAAGGTAAGAATGCCAATCAGGCGCTTCATGAGCGGTCCGCCTCCTCGCGGAAAAAGCAACCGCGGAGCGCGCGGAGCGCGCAGAGAATTCTGAAGAATGCGGTATTGTCCTCTGCGTTCTCTGCGGGCTCTGCGGTTTGCATTTCTGCCTCCTTCATGCCTTTCCAGAACGCGTGTCGATTACGACGGCTTGCGCGGCGCCACACCCGTCCCGTATTTTTCGACCTTCCGCAGCTTCATGTTGTAGACGTCGCCGGGCGAGAGGACGAAGTACGGCTTCTCCCACGGCTGATACTGCCGCGTGGTGTCGTGAATCGCGACCTTCCACAGCCCCATCACCTCGAACGTGTCTCCGTTGACCACGATGGCGGTGCCTTCTGACAGCCCGATCCCGAGCAGGTCGGGGTACTTCGTGATGACGGGGATCAGATCGTCCCAGCGATTCCGCGCGTTGATGTGCTGATCGATGGCCGATCGGCGCAGGAACGCGAATCCTTTCTCGTGCTCCGGCTCGGGCGTCATCATGATGGCGGCGCCTGCAACGGCGCCGCGCACCAGGTAGTCCCCCTGAATCGTCGCGCCCGCGGAGCTGCCGCCGATGACGCCGCCGCGCGCCAGCACGTCGTGAAACTCCTTCAGCGTGCGCGTATTCATGTACGAGTCGACGATGTTCCACTGGCGGCCGCCGTTGAACCAGACGGCGTTGGCATCCTTCAAGACCTTCGCGAACTCCTCGGTGTCGGCGATCTTCGGGTCGTGCGTGTGCAGCATCCGCACCTTCTTGAGGCCGCGCTTCAACCACGGCGCGATGATCTCTTCCTCCTTGTAGACCCGGAGGGTGCCGTCGGCGTTCTTGTTGCCGCCGGCGGTCGGGACGATGACGAACCGGGCATCGGGCCCGCCGGCCAGCTCGATGAATTTCTCGAGAATGCCGGTCCCTTCGAGGCGTCCGCCGCCGACGATCACGAGCGTGCCGTTCGCGGGACCGTACTCGCGCGGCTCCTGTGCGGCGAGGGCGATCGCTGCAAGAAGAACGACAAGCGCGGTAGAGAATCGAACGAGGAGGCGGTGGCGAATCATTGAGCTCACGATGGCAGTTGGTGAGTCGGTGAATTGGTGAGTTGGTGAATGATCTAGCGAAGCGCCGCCTCAAACCGACCAGCGCCGCTTCGCTAGATCACGTCATCAGCACCTTGCCTTCCGGACTGAACTTCACCACGACGTGGCCCTTGCCCTTGGCGTTCGGAAACTTCTCCAGCTCGTCCTTGTTCGCGGCCCGGGCGTCGGTGACCCAGACGTTCCCCTGCCGGTCGACGTGAATGCCGTGGGGAAAGATGAACATCCCGCCGACGTTACGGGCGCGCGCGGCATAAATCAAGCGCGCGCGCAGGGGGCCTCGAGCGTCAGCGTGAGCGTTCGCCGATCGCGCCAACCTGCGCTCGGGTGAGCTCGACGAAATCGTTGTAGTGCAGCCGAATGGCGTCGGTGTGCGTGCCGGCGCAGAACACCATGTCGGACTCGCCGATGAACGACTGATCGACGAAGACCCTCAGGCTGCGCCGCGTCACGAAGGGGGATATCGCCCCCAGCTCGCAGGAAGGGCAGAGCCCCGCGAGTTCCGGCTCCGTAGCGAGCCGCAGCGCGTTCGCGCCGGCCAGCAGCCGCAGCTGATCCAGGTTGACCATGAGGTGCGCCGGCACGACCGCCAGGATCGGCTCATCGTCCGCAACGCAGGCGACCGTCTTGGCCCATGATCGCCCCGGGACGTGCGCAGACGCGGCTCCTCGCTGGGCGCTGAACGCCTCGGCATATTGAAAGGCCGTGAAGGGAACATGAGCTTGCTTGAGGAACTCGTCGAGGGACCGCGGTCTCATGGCACCTCTTTTTTGGTGCGCGCGGGGTCCCACCCCCGCGCGCTTTTACGCGCTTCGCGCGACCGCTCCACCACCCCAACGCGGGTGCCGCGTCGGGGACCCCGGCCCGTGGGCTTGCCGCGACGCTCTGGCGCCGCAACCCGGACTGCACGCGTTTCCAGGGCCGAACCGGCCGATATTATAGGCAGGTTCCGGCGAGTGTGTGAGGGGAAAGGTAACCGAGACGCTTCCAGGGGCAGGCGGTTGGTTGGCCACGCCGCGGGGCCGGGGTAGAATACAGTTTTTCGGTACCAATCCGTCGATGACACCTCGTGCGTGAGGTGCCGGGTGGGGGTGTTTCGTGGACGACAGGCATCGTTACCCCGGGATTCGTGTCACGGCCAACGGGAACCAGCTCGTTTCCTACCATACAGAAACACGCATCGCCGACGCCGGCGTGTTCTATCCGATTACGCCGTCGACTGAAGGCGGTGAGCTGTATCAGCAGTCGTTCGCCGAGGGCCGGCTCAACGTGTTCGGGCGCAACTCGCTCGCCGTCGAGGCTGAAGGGGAGCACGCGGCCCAGGGCGGCGCGATCGCGTACTCCGTCTGCGGCCAGCGCGTCGTGAATTTCACGTCGGGCCAGGGCGTGGTGTACGGCGTCGAGCAGTACTACCACGCGCCCGGCAAGTGCTCGACCATGGTGCTCGAGGTCGCGGCGCGGGCGTTGAC
>JACQTH010000434.1 GCA_016210935.1 Acidobacteriota bacterium
ACGCGGGTTGGTGATGCCAACGACCTCGAGATGCTGGACCGGGCGTTGGAGACGTTTCACCGAACGCCCGATCGACCGACGCTCATCATCGTCGACAGCCATATCGCGTACGGTTCACCAAACAAGCAGGACACGAGCGCCGCCCATGGCACCCCGCTGGGTGAGGACGAGATTCGGCTGACCAAGCGGATCTATGGGTGGCCGGAGGACGCCAAGTTTCTCGTGCCGGACGAGGTGCGCGAACACTTCCGCCAGGGAATCGGCGCGCGATCGCGCGCGCTGCGGCACGAGTGGGAGACTCGATTCGCGCAATACGACGCGCGTTATCCGGAGCTCGCGGACCAACTGCGACGGATGCAGGAGCGTCAACTGCCGGATGGCTGGGACAAGGGACTCCCGGTGTTTCCGGCGGACTCGAAGGGCCTGGCCGGTCGGGCGGCCTCCGGTAAAGTCTTGAACGTCCTCGCGCAGAATGTGCCGTGGCTGATAGGCGGATCGGCCGATCTCGCCCCCTCGACCTTGACGCGATTGACGTTCGACGCTGCGGGAGACCTCACCGGGAAGAATCCCGGCGGCCGCAATCTCCACTTCGGCGTACGGGAGCACGCGATGGGCGCCGTGCTCAATGGCCTCTCGCTCTCCAAGATCCGCGCGTTTGGTTCCGGGTTTCTCGTCTTCAGCGATTACGCACGGCCCGCCCTGCGACTCGGCGCGATCATGGAGATCCCGGTCATCCACATCTTCACGCACGACTCGATCGGAGTTGGAGAAGACGGGCCGACGCATCAGCCTGTCGAACACCTGGCGTCGCTCAGAGCGATCCCCGGAATGATTACGCTGCGCCCGGCAGACGCGAACGAGATCGTCGAGGCATGGCGCGTCATCATGGAGCTGCGCCATACGCCGGTCGCGCTCGTTTTGTCCCGACAGCCGCTTCCCACGCTCCATCGATCGAAGTACGCGCCCGCATCGGGCCTCCGAAAGGGCGCGTACGTGCTGGCGGATGCCGGCGACGGAAAGCCGGAGGTGCTGCTGCTGGGTACCGGAAGCGAGGTCTGTCTGTGTCTCGAAGCGTACGAGCAGCTCACGCGCGAAGGGATTCGCGCCCGCGTCGTCAGCATGCCCTCGTGGGAATTGTTCGAGCAGCAGGGCGCTGAGTACAGAGACTCGGTGCTGCCCCCGACCGTCGTTGCGCGGGTGGCGGTTGAGCAGGCCTCGACCTTTGGGTGGGAGCGTTACGTGGGCCGCACGGGTCACATCGTCGCCATGAGGACGTTCGGCGCGTCTGCGCCACTCAAAGAGCTCCAGAAGAAGTTCGGCTTTGCACCGGAGCACATCGTGGCGGCCGCCAAGGAACAGTTGGCAAACACCAGAAAACCGTAGCGAACGGAGATCGAGATGCAGCTTGGGATGATCGGCCTGGGTCGTATGGGCGCCAACATGACGCGGCGGTTGGCGCGCGACGGGCACGCCGTCACCGTGTTCGACCTCAGCGCGGCACGCGTGCGAGAGCTGGCGGCCGAAGGCGCCACGGGCGCGGCGTCGATCGACGACCTCGTGCGCGCGCTGTCACCGCCGCGCATCGTCTGGATCATGGTGCCCGCCGGCGAACCCACGGAGAAGATGGTCGCCGAGCTCGCGACACGTTTGCAGGCCGACGACACGATCGTCGACGGTGGCAACACCTACTTCAAAGATGACGTTCGCCGCGCGCAGATGCTCGAACCACGAGGCATTCATTACGTCGACGTCGGCACCAGCGGGGGCCTCTGGGGGCTCGAGCGCGGCTACAGCCTGATGATCGGCGGCCCCCGCGCCACCGTCCTGCGGCTCGACCCAATTTTTGCCACCCTGGCGCCTAGCGACGACGGCACGCCGCCGACGCCGGGAGGCGAGGGCCGCGGCGGGACCGCCGCCCGCGGCTATCTCCACTGCGGCCCCGCCGGCGCGGGTCATTTCGTCAAGATGGTGCACAACGGGATCGAGTACGGGCTGATGCAGGCCTACGCGGAAGGGTTCGACATTCTCAGGACCGCCGCGACCGGCCAGCGTCCGGAGGCGGAGCGCTATCGCTTCGATCTCGGCGGCATCGCGGAGGTGTGGCGGCATGGGAGCGTCGTCAGCTCGTGGCTGCTCGACCTCACCGCGATGGCGCTCGCCGAGGATCCGGAGCTCGCGGCGTTCAGCGGCTTCGTGCAGGACTCGGGCGAGGGGCGCTGGACCATCGAAGCGGCCATCGAGCAGGCGGCGCCGGCCGACGTGCTGGCCACGTCGCTCTTCGCCCGCTTTCGCTCGCGGCAGGACCACACCTTCGGTGAGAAAGTGCTGTCCGCGATGCGCCACAAGTTCGGCGGCCACGTCGAGCGATCGTGCGGAGGCTAAGTGCCCCATCTCATAAATACGGCGACGCACCGAGGGCGCCGAGGCGCCCGCCCCGCAAGGCGCGAGGAGCGAGAATACCGGGAGTATTCGACCGACGAGCAACGCAGCGGGGCGGGATGCATCGGCGGCCGAATGCCGCCGTATTTATGAGATGAGGCACTAAGCCTGGGTCCCGCCGTTCTCGAGATTGGAGAGACGCCGTGCACACCGACGTGATTGTGGAGCGCACCGTGCAGACGCGGTGCGGCGAGCTGGCGGTCGAGCGGCCGGCGCGGGTCGCCGATCCGGCCACGATGGTCATTTTCGGCGCGACGGGCGATTTGGCGAAACGCAAGCTGCTGCCCGCGCTCTACAACCTGAACGGCGATGGCCTGCTGCCCGAGGGCTTCGCCGTCGCCGGGCTCGGCCGGGACGCGATGACGACCGACGCGTACCGGCAGAAAGTCAGCAGCGAGCTCCAGGAATTTGGGACGGTCACGACCGATCGCATCAAGTGTGAGTGGCTCGAATCGCGTCTCTCGTACCTGCGCAGCAGCGACTTCGGCGATCCCGCGATCTACCAACGGTTGCGGGACATGCTGGCGGAATCGACGGAAGTCGCGGGTGGACGACCGCCGAACTATCTCTTCTATCTCGCGACCCCACCGTCGCTGTTCGGCCCGATCGTCGAGCATCTGAGCGCGGCGGGGCTGCTCGCCGACGACGGCGGATGGCGTCGCGTCATCATCGAGAAGCCGTTCGGACACGACCTCGATTCCGCCCGCGCGCTCAACCGGCGCCTCGCCGTTCTCCTGAAGGACCGGCAGATCTTCCGGATCGATCACTACCTGGGCAAAGAAACCGTGCAGAACATCATGGCGTTCCGGTTCGCCAACGGCATCTTCGAGCCGATCTGGAACCGGCGCTACATCGACCACGTGCAGATCACCGTCGCGGAGAAGGTCGGCGTCGAGCAGCGCGGCGGCTATTTCGAGCGGGCCGGCGCGCTTCGCGACATGGTGCAGAACCATTTGTTCCAGCTTCTGGCGCTGACCGCGATGGAGCCGCCAATCTCGTTCGAGGCGGATGCCGTCCGCGACGAGCGCGTGAAGGTGCTCAACGCCATCCATCCGCTGTCGGCGACGGAAGTCGCCACCGACGTGGTACGCGCGCAATACGGAGCGAGCGCCGACGGCAGCGCCCGTCCCTATCGGGATGAGCCGGAGGTCGCCGGGGATTCACGGACCGAAACCTTCGTCGCGCTCAAGCTGCTCGTCGACAACTGGCGCTGGGCGGACGTGCCGTTCTACCTGCGCACGGGCAAGCGGCTGGCCGCGCGCGTGACCGAAGTGGTGATCCAGTTCAAGCGCGCACCGTTCGTGCTGTTCCGCGACACGCCGGTCGAGTGCCTGCCGTCGAATCAGCTCGTGCTGCGCATGCAGCCGGACGAAGGCATCGCGCTGCGCTTCGAAGCCAAGGTTCCGGGGCCGCGCATGCGTCTGGGCACCGTGCAGATGGACTTCGACTACGCGGACTACTTCGGTACTGCGCCGAAGACGGGGTACGAGACGCTCCTCTACGACGCGATGAACGGCGACTCCACGCTCTTTCACCGCGCCGACATTGTCGAGGCCGGTTGGACCGTCGTGGATCCGATCCTCCGCGCGTGGGCGGAGACGGCCGATGGCCTGGGCCCCTACCGGTCGGGGAGCTGGGGACCGCCCGAGGCGGACGCCTTGCTGGCGAGGGACGGACGCGAATGGCGACGCCCGTGAGGACGACGGAGAACCCACGCGGAACGGACAGCAACCGGATGACGCTCGCGCGTCACATCCTGGAGTCGCAGCGGGAGCACCCGCGTGCCCGTGGCGAGCTGTCGGTTGTGCTGCTGCAGCTCGCCTTCGCCGCGAAGGTTTTCTCACATGCCCTGGGCCGGGCCGCGCTGGCCGGTCAGCTCGGATCGACCGGTGAGCGCAACGTTCAAGGAGAAGCGACGAAGAAGCTGGACGTCTTCGGGAACGACACGATCGTCGATGCCTTTGCGCGCAACGAACTGGTCGCGGCCATCGTGTCGGAGGAGATGACCGAGCCGCGGCAGATCGCCTGCGGAACGCGCGCCTCTTATGTGCTCTGCGTCGATCCCCTGGACGGCTCGTCCAACAGCGACGTGAACGGCGTGGTGGCGACGATCTTCGGCGTCTACCGGCCTCCTCGCGATGTGGGCGCCGCGGCCACCGTGGAGCGTCTGCAGTCGGGCCGCGACCAGGTCGCGGCGGGCTACATCATGTACGGGCCGAGCACCGTGTTCGTCTACACGACCGGGAGCGGCGTCCATGGCTTCACGCTCGATCGGGACATCGGCGAGTTCCTGCTGAGCCACCCCGACATCCGGTGCCCGCAGCAGGGCCCCTACTACAGCGCGAATCTGGCGAACGTGCCGGAGTGGGACGAGAGCACGCGCGAGTTCATCCGGCATCTCGCCGCCCGCAGCGACCGCGCCTATTCGCTGCGCTACTCGGGCGCGCTGGTCGCCGATGTCCATCGGATCCTGCTCGACGGCGGGATCTACCTCTACCCCGCCGATCGGCGCCATCCTGGCGGCAAGCTCCGCCTCGCGTACGAGTGCGCGCCGCTGGCGTTTGTGGTCGAGCAGGCCGGTGGCAGCGCCAGTGCGGGAATGTCGAGTGTGCTCGACACCCCCTTCGAGTCCATCCATCAGCGCCTCCCCTTCGCGGCCGGCAGCCGCGACGAGGTCGCGATGTTCGACCGGTTCATCCGTGATCGCTGCTGAGCTGCGCGTGTTCGCCGACGCCGGCGCGCTCGCCGCCGCCGCGGCGCGCGAGGTCGCACTGTTGCTGACAACAGCCGTCCGGGAGCGCGGGTCGGCGTCGATCTCGCTGGCGGGCGGCCGCACGCCGCGCGACCTCCATCGATGCCTCGCGATCGATCACCAGCATGACGTCCCGTGGGACCGCGTGCTTTTCTACTGGGGCGACGAGCGCGACGTGCCTCACGAGGACGACCGCAGCAACTACCGCATGGCGCGAGAGTCCCTGCTCGATCACGTTCCGGTGCGCCCGGAGCACGTGCATCCCATGCCCACCGGCCTCGGTGAGCCCGTCGAGGCCGCGGCCCGGTACGAGCGCACGCTGCGGTCACGCTTCGACACCGAGTGGCCGCACTTCGACCTCGTGCTGCTGGGCATCGGCGATGACGGCCACACGGCATCGCTCTTTCCGGAATCGCCGGCGCTCGAAGAAACCAGCCGCTGGGTGGTTGCAACGACCGCACCGGTCGAGCCGCGTGGCCGGCTCTCGCTCACGCTTCCGGCTCTCGTTCATGCGAAGACGATTCTCGTGGTGGTCGCCGGGAGCTCGAAGGCGGACGCTCTGCGATCGGCCCTCGGCGACCGCCCGGATCCCCGCTGTCCGGCGTCGCTCCTCCGCACCGCACGTGCGCCCGTCGTGTGGTGGGCCGACGCGGACGCCGCGGCGCAGGTCGCGCCGTCGAGTCTCCGATGAGGCGCACACCGTCACGATCTCCTCGCGCTCCGCGCGCCAATCGGCGCGCCGAGCCACGCACGCTGGCCATCGACGTCGGCGGCACGGGACTCAAAGCCGCCATCCTCGATGCCAGGGGCCGGCAGGTGGGTGATCGCGTCCGCGTGCCGACGCCCGCGGAGTGTCCGCCGTCGGTCCTGGTGAAGACGCTCGGTGAGCTCGTCGCGCCGTTGAGGCCTTTCGACAGAGTCTCGGTGGGCTTTCCCGGGGTCGTTCGGGGCGGCGTGATCCGCACCGCGCCGAACTTCGACAGCCCGAAATGGCGAGGGTTCGACCTGGCCCGCGCGCTGACACGCGCCCTGAAGCGTCCGGTCCGAGTCCTCAACGACGCGGAGGTGCAGGGACTCGCCGTCATCACCGGCACAGGTGTCGAGCTCGTGATCACGCTGGGCACAGGCGTCGGCAGCGCGCTGTTCCGCGACGGAGAACTCATGCCGCATCTCGAGCTGTCCCAGCACCCGGTGCACGGCGGCAAGACCTATGACGAATACCTTGGCGACCGGATTCGCAAACGGGTCGGCACACGTAAGTGGAACCGTCGCGTCCGTCGGGTTCTACGCATTCTGGAAAGCGTCGTCAATTACGACCGGCTGCACCTGGGCGGCGGCAACGCGGCTCGCATCAATTTCCGCCTCGGTCGCCGCGCGCGCATCGTCGAGAACAAGGCCGGCCTGCTCGGCGGGATTGCCCTGTGGCGGGGGCTGATTCGGGTTGGATGTCTCGCCCCGCCGGTACCACGGAACGCGAGAAGGAATAGAGAGAGACTGC
>JACQTH010000400.1 GCA_016210935.1 Acidobacteriota bacterium
CCAGGAGAAGCTGTCGACGTACTGGTTGGCCGGCGTGATGGCCCGCGCCTCACCGGCCCGCCATCCTCCATCTCCCGTCGGCTGCAAAGGCTGGATCCACAGCCGCGTCGCGCGTTCCGGCGCGCCCACACGCGTCACAAATGAGCGATCTGCGCGTTGCCGCTGTTCGTCCGCGGACATCGGATTGCGTGAGAGGTACGCCAGGCTCTTGCCGTCAGGCGCCCACTCGAACGCGGCGACCCCTTCCAGGGCCGCGCTGATGGCACGTGCCGAACCGCCGGAGGCCGAGACGCCGAACACTTGCGGCCGCTCGCCGACCAGTGCCAGAAACGAAAGCGTCGATCCGTTCGGCGACCAACGGAGGCGTGGGGCGGGAAGCGCTGGCGTGAAGATGCGTGCATCGGCTGCCAGATGGGTCGTTGCGCCACCGGCGGTCGGCGTTACGAACAGCGCGGTTTCGTGCTCGTTCTTGACGAGCGACGGCGTCGAGACGACGTAGGCCACCTGTGTGCCGTCTGGAGAGATCTCGACGTCCACGATCGTGCGGAGGGCCATCAGGTCGTCGATGGTCACGGGCTTGAGGGGTTGCGTATTCCCTCTCACCACCAGAGTCACGGCGAACGCGGCAACGGTGAGCCCAGGCCGATGTGTCTTCAAAAGTTCCATCCTCTGTTTGCGACCGTTGGAAGATGTTCCGCGAATTTTAGCGGAAAAGCCCCACCGAAATCGCAAGCGTGCTGTGGTACGGTACGAGGGTCGATCAAGGCTGGCGGCTGGAGATCAAGCGCTATCCGCGTCTCACGCAGGTCGCTGCCTGGCGCAGGGAAACGATCGTCGGACGCAACGGCGGCAATCGTCCGGGGTTCAGTTCGATGCCAGGCGCCACGGCGGCCCGGTTCGATGGGCGCCAAGCTTTATTACGCGAGCAGCACCGCCGTGCCGGCGTCGATGATCAAACCCGCAGGACGTCGCTGCGTACTTTTCCGATCGATCCTGGTTCGCCCGATTTGTGGGCAAACCTTGAGCCCGTCGTGAAGGGCGCGGTTGGCCCCTATTCCGGTATGATTGGCGCGATAGCCGCGGGCCTCGCGGTGGACCCAGCCGCATGAAACTCATAATCGGCGTCGCGGCCGCGCTGGCGCTTGGCCCACCTGCGGCTGCGCAGGAGCTTTCCCGCCCTTCATCATCGTTGTCCATCACGTCTGCAACCCGAACGGTGCAGCCTCCCCCCGATGCCAAGCAGGCGGCCACCTGGGAGTTCCGCTGGGGCGATCATCCGTCGGTTCGATTCGGCAAATGGTTTCGGGTCGATTTCCGTGCACGGTTCCAGGGCGACGTCCGACGGTCGGAGGCCGCAATCGGCGGCCGCGACGAGATCGCCCGGGACATCGCGCGGCGGCGGGTCGGCATCGACGGCGCGATTCGGGGCTTTGTCGACTTTCAAGTGGAAGGCGAGATCGGTGATGACGACCCGTGGCGCGACGTCTATGTCAACTATTCACAGTTCAACGCGGTGCAGGTGCAGGCGGGCAAGTTCAAGCTGCCCTTCAGCCTCGACGAAAACACCAGCGCCACGAATCTCGACTTCGTGCATCGGTCCCGCGTCGCCCGAGAGCTGGCTCCCGGTCGCGATCGCGGCATGATGGTGCACGGCCGCTTGCTGCGCCGGGCCCTCGTGTACGAGGTCGGCGTGTTCGAACGCGACGGCGACAACGCGAGGCCGAAAACCAGTACACGCGTGTTCGGCGATCGAACGACAGCCTTGCGCCTGAGCAGTCATCCTTTTGGCCGATCGACCGCGCCCTTGACGGACCTGGTCATTGGCGTCGCGTTCACCCGCAGCGACGTCCCGGAAGGATTCCCGAACCTACGGGGTCGAACCGCGCTGGGCGCCTCGTTCTTCCCATCGAATCTCTGGGTGAAGGGACGCCGCATGCGCACCGGCCTGGAAGCGCGATGGCGTCCCGGCCCGTTTTCCGTTCAGACGGAGTTCATCCGCGTGACCGACGAGCGGCGAGGTCAAAGCGTTGAAGAGACCGACTTGTCCCGCTTTCTCACCGATGGGTGGTACGCGAGCGCAACCTGGGCCGCGACCGGTGAGCGCAAGTCACAGGGCCTGGACACCCCGCGACGTCCGTTCCTTCAGGGTGGCTTTGGGGCGCTCGAAGTGGCGGTGCGCGTGGAAGAGCTGCGATTCGGCAGCGAGAAGCCGTCCAGCCTTCCGTCAACGAGCCCGCGCGCCTTTACCGTGCTCGGAAACAGCGATCGGGCTCTGACGGTCGGCGTCAACTGGTATCTCAATCGGTGGATCAAGATGCAAGGAAACGTGGTTCGGGAAGAGATTCGGGATCCGGCCCGGGGGCCTCTTCCTGCCCAGCCGAGCTTCTGGAGCCGCCTGATTCGATTTCAGCTCACCATCTGACGCGAGCGGGTCTTCGATGAACTCCCATCGTCTCATCCGCGCGGGACTCCTGCTGGCGGCGCTCGCGTGGGCGAACGCGCCGGCGGTCCATGCGCAGACTTCCGCCGACCTCTTCAACAGTCAGACGCTCCACGATGTCCGCATCTTCATTCACTCGAAAGAACTCGACCAGCTCCGCGAGCACTACCTCGAGAACACCTATTACCCGGCGGATTTCCAGTGGGGGAACATTCGTGTTCGAGATGTGGCCGTCCGCGTGCGGGGGCTCGCGAGCCGCAGCGCGATCAAACCAGGTCTGGAGGTGGACTTCGATCGCTACACGCCGGGGCAGCAGTTTCTAGGCCTGAAGGCGCTCGTGCTGGACAACCTCCTGCCCGATCCGGCGATGATTCGCGAGTTTCTCAGCATGTCGCTCTTTGCCCGCGTGGGCGAACCGGCATCACGCGAGGCGTTCTGCCGGTTTTACATCAACAACCAGTACCAGGGCGTGTATGCGATCGTCGAAGCCGTCGATGCCGAGTTTGTCGCTCGCACGCTCGGCGAGCGCGATGGCTATTTGTTCGAGAAGAAGTACGTCACGCCGTTCTTGGGCGAGGATCTGGGCGACGATGTGGCCGCGTACAAGCCGCTCTTCGAGGCACGGACCCATCAAGACGAGCCCGACGAGGCCCTCTACGCGCCCATCCGGGATCTCTTCCGGGAAGCGAACCAGCCCGTCGACGACGACACATGGCGCGAGCGCGTCGCGCAGTACCTCGACCTCGCGCAGTTTGTCACGCACGTCGCGATCGAGACGTTTCTAGCCGAGGAGGACGGCGTCATCGGAGCGTCCGGGATGGCCAACTTCTACTTCTATCGATCCCCACATCAGACCTCGCACCGGCTGCTGGTGTGGGACAAGGACCTGGCCTTCCACCAGATCGATTGGCCGATCTTCATTCGCGCTGAAGACAATGTGTTGTTCCGCCGAGCCCTGGCGTTCGAGGATCTGCGGAACCTGTACCTGGACACGCTCGAGCAGTGCGCTCGAGTGGCTGCCGAAGACGAGTGGCTCGCACGCGAGGCCGAGCGTGTCTCAGGATTGATCGCCGATGCGGCGCACGAGGACGTCTGGAAACCCGATTCGAACAACGCGTACGACGAAGCCACCGAGTTCGTGAAGGCGTTTGCGCGCGCACGATCGACGTTCGTCCTGGAGGAAGTCGCGAGAACGCGCCAGGAGATGCTCGCTGCGTCTGGTGTGCCGGTCGCCGCTCGATGAAGCGTCTCGCCCTCGCCCTCGGTGCAGCGGTGCTCGTCGTGGCGTGCGCCGACGCGCGCCCGCCCACGGGCCCCGGTCCGACGCCCCATCCTGAGCCGATCGGTCCGGACGAAGTGTTCGTCGGCGCCGGAGACATCGCCCAGTGTGATGCGGCGAGCCGTCCCCATCTGACGGCGGCCCTGCTCGATGGGATTCCCGGCACCGTCTTCACCGCAGGCGACAATGCGTATCCAGATGGATCGACCCGGGCCTTCATGACCTGTTATGAACCCACGTGGGGACGTCACAAGGCGCGCACCCGGCCGTCACCCGGCAACCACGACTACGACACGCCGGGCGCGGCCCCGTATTTCGCGTACTTCGGGAGCAACGCCGGGCCGCCGGGCCTCGGCTACTACAGCTTTACGCTCGGCAGCTGGCATATCATCTCGCTGAACAGCGAGATATCGGCGTTCCCGGGGTCGGCCCAGATGGACTGGCTGCGCAACGACCTGGCCATGAACCCGACGCGCTGCGCGCTGGCTTACTTCCACACTCCCGTGTTCAGCTCGGGGTTGCATGGCGACAACCCGCACATGCAGGCGGTGTGGCGAGTGCTGTACGCCACCGGCGTCGACGTGATCGTCAACGGGCACGACCACAACTATGAGCGGTTCGCGCCCATGGATCCCGACGGCGAACGCGATCTGGTGAGCGGAATTCGGCAGTTCGTGGTGGGCACCGGCGGGGGACCGCTGCAGGGC
>JACQTH010000396.1 GCA_016210935.1 Acidobacteriota bacterium
GGCGTGATCCGCACGCGGCAGGGGCGGAACATCTTTTTTCATGCCGGCGATCTGGAAGGCGTGAAGTTTCAGGATCTGGCGTGCGGCGAGTCCGTCACGTTCGAGCTGATCGAGGATTCTGTCAGCGGGCCTCGTGCGGCGTTCATCCGTCCATCGGCGGCGCGAGCCGGGCGGGGGCGCGTGCCGGACGGCACGACGGTTTAGCGATCGTCCCGCAGCCCCGACATCGGTTCGACGCGCGCGGCGCGGCGGGCGGGAATCCAGCATGCCGCAAACGCGACAATCGAGATGAAGGCTGCCGTTAAGAGTGTCGTGGCCAGATCGGGCGGGCGAACCGCCACCGGGAGATTCCGCAACAAAGGCGTCGCAGCGACGGCGCCAAACCAACCGCCCGCCAGTCCCAGGATCGCGAGGAGCATGCCGCGGCCGATCACCAGTCCGGCCACCCGCTCCGCGGTGGCGCCCAGCGCGATTCGGATCGCAAATTCGCGCGCACGCGAGGCCGCGACGTACGAAACGACCCCGTAGGTACCGGTCAGCGCGAGCACGAGTGCCAGCCCGGCGAATCCGGTCATCAGCCACAGGTATAGCGTGAAACCGGAGAGCGAATCCGCGACCACACGATCCATCGTTCTGATGTTGAAGACCGCCAGATTCGGGTTTACGTCCCGCACGACCTGCCGCACGCGATCGATGATCGACGCGTCGGGACGCGCACGAGCGCCGACGATCAGAGACATCCCGAGGTCCGAGATCTGCGACCAGTTCTGGGCGATCGGGTAGTAGATCTCCGGAACCGCGGGCCTGTCGAGGTGGACCGATCGGACGTCGCCCGCCACCCCGATGACGGTGCCTCGCGTCGTCAGGTTGCCGATGGGATCGTCGGCCCCAAAGGATCGTCGCGTCAATGTCTCGTTGATGATGATGACCGGCGGCGCATTCTGATCGTCGCGAGCCTCGAAGCTCCGGCCCCGGCGAATCGGGATGCCGAGTGCTTGAAAATATCCGGGTGTGACGTAGCGAAGTTCGATCTGGTAGGGCGGTGGGGGTGGACTGGCACGGCCCCGGATTCTGAAATCGGTGGAACTGCTCGTCCATCCCCAGTTCTGCAGCGGCACCATCTGCGTGAATCCCGCCGCTCGGACTCCAGGCAGTTGAGCGACGCGTTCCGCGATCTCGTAGAACTGACGTGTCCCGGTGGCGGGCGTCCGCCGGTGGCCCAGATGAAACGTGACGACGTTTCGCGTGGACATGCCGGGATCCGTCTGCCGCAACCGCAGCAGCTCGCGAACCAGGAGAGCTCCGCCAACCGCCAGCATGAAGGCGAGCGCGATCTCCACAACAACCAGGCCGTCGCGAAGACGCCTCGGCGCAAGACCAATCGTGCTGTGGGCGTCACCGCCGTCCCGAATCGTTGCGGCCGGATCCGTCCGCCGGGCCAGGACCGCCGTCACAAGGCCGAACGCCGACGCGGCGATCGCGCAGGTGACAAGAAGAAACACGAACACGCGCCAGTCGAGACCGACTTCCGCCGCCCGAGGTACATAGGGGGCAGCCATCTGGATCAACCGATCGGTCCCAACCTTCGCAAGCACCAGACCGGCGAGGCCTCCGGCAAATGACAGCAACAGAGATTCGACCAGGAACAACCGCGCGAGAGACCCAGGATTCGCGCCCAGCGCGGTTCGTACTGCTATCTCCCGGCGCCTCAGCGTCGTCCTGACGAGCGACAGGTTCATGACATTGGCGCAGGCGAGCGCGAGAACGATCGCCACGGCGCCAAACAGGAAAAAGAGCGGCCGCCGCACCGAACCGGCCACCACGACGTCCGAAAGCGGCACCAGGCGGACACCCCGCCCTCGATTCGCCTCCGGCACTGCCGCTTCGTTTCGTTTCACGATGACATCGAGCTCGCGTTCTGCTGTGCCGATGGTGGACTCGGACTTCAGTCGGCCGACGACACTCGGGCGCCCGCGCGCCGGCGCATGTGGAATCCAGAGATCCGTGCGACTTTCGGTCGCGACGCCTCGCAGCAGGGAGCCGGCTGCATAAGGAAACTGAAACGACTCGGCCATCACGCCGATTACGGTGAACGGTTCGCCATCGAGCGTCAGCGCGCTGCCGACGACCTGTAGGTTGCCGCCCAGCCGCTCGTTCAGAAAGTGCTGGCTGACGACAACGACCGACAGCGGATCGTCCAGCGCGAACGTCCGGCCGGCGATTGGCGGTACACCGAGCACGGAGAAAAGGCTTCGATCGCCGCTAACCGCCATCACGCGTTCGAATCCATCGAATCCTTCAGGGCCGCGAAGATAGCGCGCCGAGACCTCGTAGGAGGCGAATGCCTCGAAGGAGCGGCTCCCGGATCGAAACGCGGCGAGCGTCGTCATGTCCACACCGCCGCCTTCGGGGACGAGCGGGGTGGTGATGGAAACCTGAACGAGTTGATCGGGGCGAGCGAAGGGCAGCGGCCGCAGCACGAGAGCGCTGACGACCGTGAAGATCGCGGTCGTCGCGCCGATGCCGAGCGCGAGCGTCAGAACAACGGCCGTCGTGAACGCTTTCTGCCGCCCGAGCGTGCGGAGCGCGTAACGAAAGTCGAGCAGGAGCATCAGGCGCTCACCAAACTATCACGCCACGCGCCCCATCGCCTCGCTCGAGCGCCGCAAGGGCCTCATTGATGCCGGAAAGCGTGTACGTGCGGCCGACCAGCTCCCGCAGCTTCAGCGCTCCGGACTTGTAC
>JACQTH010000035.1 GCA_016210935.1 Acidobacteriota bacterium
GCAGGTGGAGTGTCTCGGCGAGCCGTATGCGACCGTCCCGGCTTACGGCGCGACGCCAATTTATGGAACGTACGATCGGCCGATGATCGTCGACCCGTATCCTCGCGCGATCCCGGTTGCGTCCGAGATTCGCACCGTCAGAACCGCGCCGGTTCAGCGGCGGGTCGTCACCGAGCGCCGATCCGGCCGGTCGTGGAAGAAGACCGCGCTCGTAATCGGTGGGTCGACCGCGGCTGGCGCCGGGGTTGGCGGCATCATCGGAGGCAAGAAAGGCGCCCTCATCGGGGCAGCCATCGGCGGCGGCGCGAGCTCGATCTACGAGGCGGGGAAGCGCTAAGAATCGTCACGGGGTTCGGGATTCGGGGTTCGGGATTCGGGATTCGGAAAGACGCTGGGAGTACCGAACCCGATTCCGAATCCCGAATGCTTATTGGGGCCCACCCACCCACGACTCACGCATCCGACCTGCCGACGAATCCCGAATCCCGACTCCCAAATCCCCGGATTTTCAGGTACTCTGGATCCCGGCACCCCATTCGCGCGTCAAAACCGCCGATGAACACCAGACTCAGCCTCGTTCTTGCCTTCGTCCTCCTCGCCGCCTCTCTGACCGGCCTCTCGGCACAGTCCGGCACGTTTGATCCGCAGAAGATCGGGCCGCAGGTTGGTCAGCGGGTCCCCGACTTCAGCGCGCCTGACCAGAAGGGCGAGACCCGCACGCTCCAGTCGCTTCTCGGCCCGAACGGCGCGATCGTCCTCTTCAATCGTTCCGTCGACTGGTGACCGTACTGCAAGACGCAGCTCGTGGAGCTGCAAGGTCACCTCGATGAACTGAAGCGACGCGGCCTGGGTGTCGCGGCCCTCACCTACGACCCGGTCGACACGCTGGCGGCGTTTTCGGCGCAGCGCGGCGTCACGTTTCCGCTGCTCTCCGACAAGGGCTCTGAAATCATCAAGCGGTACGGCATCCTGAACGAGACCACGAAGCCGGGCACCAGGGCCTATGGCATTCCGCATCCGGGCATTTTCGTCCTGAATCCGCGCGGCGAGGTGGTGGCGCGCTTTTTCGAGGAGGAGTACCAGGATCGCTTCACGATGGCGACCGTGCTGCTCCATCTCGACGGGATGAGCCGGCCTGCGAACACGTCGAAAGGCACGCAGCTTCGCGCCGCCCACCTCGACGTGCGTCTCTCATCGACCGACGCGACCGTGGCGCCCGGCAACCGGTTTTCACTGCTGGTTGGCGTCACCCCGGGGCGGCGGATTCACGTCTACGCGCCGGGCTCACAGGGCTACATCCCCATCTCGATCAAGCTGGATGCGAATCCGCTCTTGAAAGTGCAGGCGCCCCGTTTCCCGCCATCGGAGGAGTACTACTTTGCGCCGCTGAACGAACGGGTCCAGGTGTTTCAGAAGCCATTCACGATCGCGCAGGACGTCACGATTAACGCGTCGCGCGAGGCCCAGGATGCGCTCAAGGGGATGACGGAACTGCGCATTACCGGCACGCTCGAATATCAGGCGTGCGACGACAAGATCTGCTTCAAGCCCGAATCCATCCCCGTGGCCTGGACGGTGAAGCTGAAGCCGCTGGATCGGGAGCCGGTAAAAAGATAGGCTTCGGGCTGCGGGCTCCAGGCTTCGGGAGATCGATCGACCGCCCAGCCTGTAGCCTGTAGCCTGTAGCCCGATCACCGTAGCCTGATCACCGTAGCCCGGGCTACTCACCGCCTCATGCTCACGTCCACGGCTCTCGTCCTTGGCTTCGTGCACGGGCTCGGCGCCGACCACCTCGCCGCAATAGCCGCGCTTTCGATTGCGTCGCGCACGCGATCGTTCAGCAGCACCGCCCACCCGTTTCGAATCGCGATCCGATTCGCGTTCGGGCACGCATTGCTGCTCGGGATCGCCGCCTCCGCCGCGCTCGTGCTCGGCTGGTCGATTCCCGCCGTCGTGGAACGTGCCGGCGAGATCGCCGGCGGCCTGATCCTGATTGTGCTCGGCGCCGTGGGAATCTGGCTCGCCTGCGCCGCGCACATCTACGGTCACGCGCATCCTCACTGGCACCTGCACGTCGGCAGACCGGATCGGCACCCCCCGCTCGGCGCCCATTCGCCGATCAGCCTGCTGCTCGGCGCCGCCTTCGCCGTGAGCAGCCTTCGGGCCCTCGTGATGCTCGCGCCGTTCGGCCACGGACTGAATGCGGCCGCCTCGTCGCTCGCCCTGCTGGTGTGGCTGATCACGGTCTTCGCGGCCGGCATCGTCATCTCGATGTCATTGTTCGGGATCGTGCTGGCGCGTCTGATGTCCGCGGCGCGCATGGCGCGTCTGAGTCGCGCCGCCGGGGTTGTGACCGGCACGGCCTCACTCGGGCTGGGTTTTTATTGGATCTTGTTGCGGTCCTGATCGTCGTACTCCTCCCGCACGACCGACCAGACCGCGCCGCATCCTTCGCAGCGCAATTTAAACCGGGGCTCCGCCCCGGACCCCGGCTCGGTCGCTTGCGGGGACCCCTACGCCCCGCGCCGCTCCCTCGCAGGCGCGCTGTGCGC
>JACQTH010000402.1 GCA_016210935.1 Acidobacteriota bacterium
ATCAATTTCACGACGAGCAGCGCGAGCCTGCGGCTGCCGGGGAACACGCAGCGTCCGGATGCGAGCGGCACCCCGAACGTGCTGGGCGGCATCGGACCGGGCAATCTCTGGTTCGAGACGTCGGTCTTCTCGGCGCCCCCGCCCAACACCTGGGGCAACGTGCGTCGCAACGCTCTTTTGAACGGGCCCGGGTACGTGAATCTCGACGCGACGATTGCGAAGTGGTTCGCGCTAGGCGGCAGCACGCGCGCCGAAGCGCGCATCGACGCGTTCAACATCACCAATACGCCGCATTTCAGCAATCCGACCGGCGACTTCGGCAACGCGCGCTTCGGGCAGATCACGAGCACGCTCGCCAACAGCACGCGGGTCGTCCGCTTCGGGTTGCGCGTGGTGTTCTGAGTGCCGCATGAAGCGGTGCTATCGCTAAGACGGACGCCGCGTCGTGGCCGTTTGCGGCCCGTCGTTGGCCGCTGTTATACTTGGGGTTTCTGGACGTCCGGATCTTCTTGTCTAGGCGCGTAGCTCAGTGGTTAGAGCGCCTGCTTGACACGCAGGAGGTCGACGGTTCGAGTCCGTCCGTGCCTACCAGAATTGAATTTGGCGATTTGGCGAATGGACGAGTGGGCGATTGAAAATCGGCCGTCAATCGCCAAATAAATCGCCGAATCGCTCAATCGCCAGATCGCCAGATTCCATGCCTCAGGTCACCGTCACGCTTCCTGATGGAGCGCGCCTTCAGATCGCCAGCGGCGCACCCGTCCGCGAGGTCGCGGCCACCGTCTCGCCGCGGCTCGCGAAAGCGGCGCTGGCGGCCGTGGTCGACGACCGGATGGTCGACCTCTCGTTTTCGCTCGAGCGCGACGCGCGCGTCCGCATCGTCACCGCCGATTCCCCGGAAGCGCTCCAGTTGTATCGCCACAGCACGGCGCACCTGATGGCCGCCGCGGTCACGAACCTGTTCCCCGGCGCGCAGTGCGGCATCGGCCCGGCCACCGACGAAGGCTTCTTCTACGACTTCGTCGTCGATCGGCCGTTCGTGCCCGAAGATCTCGACGCCATCGAGAAGAAGATGCGGGAGCTGGCCGCCGCCAACCTGCCGTACGAGCGGCAGATGTGGCCGCGCGAGGAGGCCAGGACGTTCTTTGCGGCGCACGGCGAGCCGCTGAAGGTCCAGCTGATCGAGGAGAAGACGGCCGGTCAGTCCCACGTGTCCTGTTACACGATCAAGGACACGGACACGTTCGTGGACTTCTGTACGGGACCGCATGTGCCCTCCTCCGGCAGGCTGAAGACGTTCAAGCTGCTCTCGACATCGAACGCGTACTGGAAGGGCGACGCGCGCAATCAGCCGATGCAGCGGATCTACGGCACGGCGTTTCTCTCGGACGCCGAGCTGAAGGCGCACCTGCGGCGGCTCGAGGAAGCGAAGAAGCGCGACCATCGCCGGCTCGGCCGCGAGCTCGGTCTGTTCACGTTTCACCCGTGGGCGCCCGGCGCCGCCTTCTGGCTCGCCAAAGGGACGACGCTGTACAACACGCTCGCGAATTACATGCGCGAGGTGCTGTTTCCGGCGGGGTATGTCGAGCTGAAGACGCCGCTCATCTACAACAAGGCCTTGTGGGAAGCGTCCGGGCATTGGACGCACTACCGCGAGAACATGTTTCTGCTGGAGTCGGAGACCGAGCAGATGGCCGTCAAGGCGATGAATTGCCCTGGCCATTTCCTCGTCTTTGCCAGCGAAGTGCGGAGCTATCGCGATCTGCCTCTCCGGTTTCACGAGCAGACGCCCCTTCATCGCAACGAGGCGTCGGGCGTCCTCTCGGGGCTTACGCGTGTCCGTCAGTTCTCGCAGGACGACGCCCATTGTTTCGTGACGCAGGATCAGATCGGCGAAGAGGTCGAGCGTCTGCTGAGGCTGGCGCAGCGCGTGAACCGCGACTTCGGCCTCGAGTCCACGGCGAAGCTCTCCACCCGGCCCGAGGAGCATCTGGGCGAGGTCGCTGTGTGGGAGAACGCCGAGGCGCAGCTCAAAGCCGCGCTCGAGCGGGCCGCGCAGCCCTACACGGTGGCGGAAAAGGAGGGCGCGTTCTACGGCCCGAAAATCGATTTCGACGTGACGGACGCCATCGGGCGCAAGTGGCAGTGCGCCACCATTCAGCTCGATTACAACATGCCCGAGCGCTTCAATCTGAGATACATCGGCGCCGACAACACGGAGCATCGGCCCGTGGTGATTCATCGGGCCATCTTCGGAAGCTTCGAGCGCTTCATCGCGCTCCTGATCGAGAATTACGCGGGGGCGTTTCCCTTGTGGATCGCACCGGTCCAGGTCACGGTTCTGCCGATTGCCGACCGCCACGTGGACTACGCGCGGTCCGTGCTGGCGCGGCTCGAAGCCGCCGGGTTGCGCGCCGAGCTGGACGACCGGCAGGAAAAAATCGGGTTCAAGATTCGAGAGGCGCAGCTGCAGAAGATCCCTTATATGCTGGTGGTAGGCGACCGCGAGGCGGCCGACGGCACCGTGGCCGTCCGCAGCCGGTCGGCGGGTGACCTGGGATCGCGGGCGGTCGACGCGTTCATCCTGGACGCGCGCCGGGAGATCGACGCCAAGCGCGCGCGATCGGATGACAAAGCGGTCGCCTAAGGCCGCACTAAGCGGATCGGTGTCGCCAGCAAACGCGCCGAGCGCCAGCGAGGCGTGGGAGGCGCTGGGGGTGGGGCCCCAGCGCAAACTAATTAAAGGAGGCCAGTATCGCATTCGAACGCGGACCACGACGAGATGACAGGACGCGGGTCAACGAGCGCATTCGGGTCCGCGAGATTCGGGTCATCGACGATGGCGGCGAGCAGCTCGGCATCATGTCGCCGCAGCAGGCTTTGACGATTGCGCGCGCCAAAGGCCTCGACCTCGTGGAGGTCGCGGCCGGCGCGGTCCCTCCCGTCTGCCGAATCATGGATTTCGGCAAGTATCAGTACCAGGAGCAGAAGAAGGCGCGCGAGGCCCGGAAGCACCAGAAAGTCATCGAGATCAAGGAGATCAAGTTCCGCCCGAAGGTCGACGAGCACGACTATCAGTTCAAGAAGAAGCACATCGAGCGCTTCATCGCCGACGGTGACAAGGTGAAGGCGACGATCTTCTTCCGCGGCCGCGAGATGGCGCACCCGGAAATCGGGCGGCGGATTCTCAACCGGCTCATCGATGAACTGGCGGATGTCGCGGTCGCGGAGAATCAGCCGCGCATGGAAGGCAACCAGATGCACACGATTCTCGCCAGGAAGACGGGAGTGAAGCCTGGCGCAACGGTGGCGAAAGGCGGGCCGATCAAGCGGCCAGAGACACCCTGATTCTTATGCCGAAACTCAAAACCCATCGGGGCGCGGCGAAGCGCTTCAAGAAGACGGCAACCGGGAAGTTCCTGCGCGCGCACGCGTTCAAACGCCATCTCCTCACGAGCAAGACCACCAGGCAGAAGCGCCATCTGGGCCCCGGCGCGCCCGTGTCCGCAAGCGACGCGGCCAAGCTGGCCCGGATGCTGCCGTATAAATAAGCTCGGACTTCGGGCTTCAGGCTTCGGGCTCCAGGAAAGCCGAAGCCCGGAGGCCGTAGCCCGAAGGCCGATTGCCGGAGATTCTCATGCCTCGAGTCAAACGTGGAACCGTTCGTCGGGCCAAACGGAAGAAGCTCCTCGCGCGGGCGAAGGGGTTCTATCAGACCAAGAGCAAGCTGTATCGTGCCGCGAAGGAAGCGGTCGATACCTCGCTGAAGTACGCCTACGTCGGCCGCCGCCGGAAGAAGCGCGATTTCCGGCGCCTCTGGATCGTCCGGATCAATGCCGCCACGCGCGAGAACGGGATGACGTACGGGCAGTTCATCCACGGCCTGCAGGCGCGGGGCATCACGATCGACCGGAAGCATCTGGCCGACCTGGCCGTGTCACACCCGTCCGCGTTTGCGAAGCTGGTGGAGCAGGCGAGGCCATAGCCGTCCGGGCATTTGAAAATCGAGTGATTTGAAATTTGGTGATTGATTTTCAGATTGGACGATTGAAAATCTGGTGACCTATTGGATGATTTCAATCGCCAATGAATCACCAATTACCCAATCGCTCGATGTGTCAATCAATCACCAGACTCTCAATCACCAGATTTTCAAATGCCACCGTCCGTAGATCAGTTCCGATCAGCCTTTCTCGAAGAGCTGCATCACGTCTCTACCGAGCGTGATCTGCAGCGGCTCCGCGACCGCTATCTCGGACGCAAGGGCGGCGTCGTCTCCAGCCTGATGAAGCAGATCGCGGGCGCCCCCGAGGGCGACCGTCGACGGCTCGGCCAGCTCGCCAATCAGTTCAAGACGGAAGTCGAACGCGCGATCGACGAGCGCGTCCAGGCGCTGAAGGCGCTCCAGCAGCCTCTCGGCTCGGTCGACATCAGCCTGCCCGGCCGTCCGGTCGCACAGGGACGCCGGCACCCGCTCGTGATCCTGCGCGACCGGCTCGAGGAGATCTTCGCCGAGATGGGCTACGCGTCCGTCGAAGGGCCCGAAATCGAGGACGAGTATCACAACTTCGAGGCCCTCAACATCCCGCCGGATCATCCTGCGCGCGACATGCAGGACACGCTGTATCTCAGTCAGCCGGTTGAAGTCCGCCGCGCGACGGTGCCGTTATCCGATCCCTTCGACTTCGCTCAGGGCGGGCGGGCTGTCGAACAGATCAACCGGCCCGGCACCTTGCTCCGAACTCACACATCCGGGATGCAGATTCGGTACATGGAAGCGCACGAGCCGCCCATCCGGATCATCGCGCCAGGCCGCGTGTATCGCCGCGACAACCTCGATCTGACGCACACGCCGATGTTCCACCAGGTGGAAGGGCTTGTGGTCGACGAGTCGATCACCATGGCCGATCTGAAAGGGACGCTCATTCACCTGCTGAAGGCCCTCTTCGGCCCTGACGCACGCGCCCTCTTCCGGCCGACGTTCTTCCCGTACACCGAACCGAGCGCCGATGTGTTCGTCAGTTGTCACAAATGTGGCGGCGGCGGCTGCCCCGTCTGCAAGCGAACCGGATGGCTGGAAGTCCTGGGCTGCGGCATGGTGCATCCGGCGGTGTTCGAGGCGGTCGGCTATGACCCCGAGCGGTACAGCGGGTTCGCGTTCGGCATCGGCATCGAGCGGCTGGCGATGCTGAAGTACGGCGTCGACGACATCCGGATGTTCTACGAGAACGACCTCCGGTTCCTGGAGCAGCTCCCGCAGTGAGAGTCCTCGTCTCGTGGCTGCGTGATTTCGTCGACGTGCGCGTGCCCGTCGCCGAGCTGGCGCACCTGCTGTCGATGCGGGGGTTCGAACCGGGCGCGATCGAAGAGGCGCCGCACGGCCCGCTGTCGCCCGACCGGTCGCCTTCGGCGAGCCGGGCGCCGGACGGCGTCATCGATCTCGAGATCACGGCCAACCGGCCAGACTGTATGAACGTCGTCGGCATCGCGCGGGAAGTCTCGACGGCGTACAACCTGCCGCTCACGAATGTGCCTTCGGAGGCGGCCGCCCTCGGTGACTCCGCGTCTTCCCCGCTCGAGGTCACGATTGAAGATCCCGATCTGTGTCCGCGATACGCCGCCGCGGTCGCCGAGGTCACGATCGGGCAGTCGCCGGCATGGCTGGCGAACCGGCTGCTGGCCGCCGGCGTTCGACCCATCAACACGATCGTCGATGTCACGAACTACGTGATGCTGGAGCTCGGACAGCCGATGCACGCGTTCGACCTGGAGCGGCTCGAAGGCCGGCAGCTGCGGATTCGCCGAGCCCGTGCCGGGGAGCGCCTCCGAACGCTCGACGGCGAAGACCGCGAGCTGACCGACTCGATGCTGGCGATCGCCGATGCCAGACGGCCGCAGGCGATCGGGGGGGTCATGGGTGGCCACGACTCGGAGGTCGGCAGCGCGACGCGGCGCATCGCGTTCGAGAGCGCATATTTCACCGCCACCTCCATCCGGCGCACCAGCAAACGTCTGGGCCTGAAGACCGAGGCCTCCGCGCGGTTCGAGCGCGGCGCGGATATCGGCGCGCCGGTCCGCGCGCTGCTGCGCGCGTGCACGTTGATGGAGTCGATCGGGTCCGGACGCGTGATCGGTGGCGTCATCGATCGATACCCGCAGCCCCGGCCGCCCGTGCTGGTGCGCCTGCGCGAGTCGTCGATCGCGCGGCATCTCGGCCAGCGTGTCGACCGGGGAGAGGTCTCACGCATCCTCCAGCACCTGGGGTTCACGATGGTCTGGACCGGTGACGGATGGGATGTGGAGGTCCCCACGTTTCGCGTCGATGTCGCGCGCGAGATCGACCTTATCGAAGAAATCGCGCGGCATTTCGGCTATGACCGCCTGCCGCAAACGTTTCCGGTCCTGCGGACGGTTCCCCGCCCGAGTGATCCGCGCATCGCCGCCGATCGTCTGGTGCGTCACATCCTGACGGGCGCCGGCTTCGCCGAAGCAGTCACCTTCGCGTTCATCGAAGCGCCCGCAGCGCGTGCCTTTGCCGCCGAAGAGCAGCTGGTCGCCATCGCCCGTCCGCTGTCCGAGAAGTTCGCCGTCCTGCGGCCGTCGGTGCTGCCGGGCCTCCTGCAGTCGGTCGGCTACAATCGCCGCCGCGAGCAGCAGACCGTCCGGCTCTTCGAGATCGGCCGGCGGTTCCGCGCATCCGGGGGCGAGACGCGGAGCGTGGGTTTGGCGTGGACCGGCGCGGCTTCCGCGGAGCACTGGAGCGGCAAACCGCGTGAGGTCGACTTCTTCGACGTCAAGGGCGTGGTGGAGCGGCTCTGCGAAAGCTTTCGCGTCCCTTCGTCTTTTGTCGGTCTTTCGGACGCTGAAGAGGGGGCCGCGTATCTGGCCGCCGGACGCCGTGCACGGGTGCAGAGCCGAGGCGTGAGGGTGGGCGTCCTCGGCCAGGTCGCCCCCGCCGTCGTCGAGGCGCTCGATTTGCCTCGTAGCGACGACGTGTACGCGGCGGAA
>JACQTH010000403.1 GCA_016210935.1 Acidobacteriota bacterium
ACGGAGAACACAGCGCGGCTGAGCCGCAACCAAACACACGGCTCACCCGCGCTAGGCGGCGGGCCGGATCGGCCCGCCGCAAAAATCGTCGCCGCTTGCGAAGATTCTCACGGTTAGTAGTACAGAGAACACGGAGAAGAGAAATGTTTAATCTCTCTGTGGGCTCTGCGATCTCTGTGGTTGATCCCTTTCGCGCTCGCTCGTTCAGCCGGAAGCCGCAACGACAATCCGCACCGGCGCGCCGCGGCCCAGCCCGAATCGATCCGCCGCGTTGCCGCAGTTGATCGCGATCTCGATAAAGCCGCTGCTGCCAAACAGCGCACAGGCTTGGTCGACGGGCGCCTCGGCATACGTTCCCGCGACGCCATCGATCCGGTGGGGCCCGACCTGAACCTGCGCGCGCGATGTCCGTTCGCCCAGCGCCGACACCAGCGTCGCGCGATCGATGTTCGTCACCAGATTCCCGAATCGATCGACGCGAAGCACGCACCCGCTGATGGCGCCGGCCGATGTCTGCGGGCGCGGAATCTCGAGCCGATGCGCATCGGCGATGCGCGTTCCCATCTCGTCGATCGAAGTCCCCCGCGCCAGCCAGGCCGCCGCGGGAGCGAACCGGTCGCGACCCTCGAAGGTCCGGCTGACGTCCGGGAGCGCAAACCGCGGATTGGTCAGCTCGACGACCACCTCGGGCGCGCGATCCGCGAAGACGCTCGTCAGGACGCCGTTGTCGGGCGCGACAAATCGATACTCACCGGCGCTCGCCGCGACCGCTCGACGCCGCGTCCCCACAGCGGGATCGACCACCACCAGAAACACGGTCCCGGACGGAAAAAACCGGTAGCTCGATTTCAACTCGAGGCTCGCGGCCAGTACGTCCTGCGGTGGGATGTCGTGCGTGATGTCGACCAGCGTCACGCCGTCGCAAATCCCGAGGATGACGCCCTTCATGGCGCCGACGTAGTGATCCCGAACGCTGAAATCGGTCAGAAGCGCGATGACAGGCTTCATGAGGAGTTGGCGGTCGGCAGTGGGCAGTGGGCAGTGCTTCTCTCGTCTCCAGGGCCGCGCCGCTGCGCGGCCCGTTTCAACAGACGCGCTGCTAACTGCCTACCGCACACTGCTCACCAGGTCTTACGCGAGGTAGCCGGGCTTTCTAAAGAGAATCTCGCGAAGATTCGTCTTCAGCAGGAAGGAATCGCTGACGCGAAGACCGCCGAACAGCTTGATGATGTCGCGATTCTGCAGCACGCGGAGCCGGCCGCGCGCCGCCGGATATGGGCGGTATTTCAGGTTCTCCTCGTCCACGATGACATATTTGACGTACCGCGCGTCGCGCGAGGTCGCGGTGCCGAAAAAGCCCAGCAGCGCGCCATCCACCCGCAGCACTCGCGTGAGGATTCCCGCCAGCACGGTCGCGGACGCGGGATCCAGGTAATCGAACAGGTCCCAGCACAGGACGCCGTCGACGCTGGCGTCGGCGTGCGTCAATCGTGCCTGCAGAAAGCCGGGAAACGCGTCGAGCGCGGCCTTCCGAATGTGGCGATCGAGATCGTCGTAGAGATCCTCGACGTGAATCTTGCAGCCGGCCTGCTCGCCGAGAAAGCTGACGTTGGAGCCGACCACGGCGCCGACATCGAGGACCACGGGCGCCGGCCGCTGCCGGAGCACCGCCAGAAATTTTTTCAGCGCCTTGCTGGGAAAAACCGGCTCGCCGGCAGGTTGAGCCGCGCGATCGATGACGCCCACCGTCTGTATGCCCTCAACGCGCGGACGCTGCCCGAACAGTGATCCGAGGGCCTGAAGACCTCGCGCTTTTTCCGCGCCGCTCACCTCGCGTCCTCAGCCGCGTCAAGGGAAAGATGCGGGAGGGCCAACAGACCTCGATGCCTGCTACACCCCGGCGCGCGGTGGCGCGGTCGTCGTGGGCGTCGTCGGCGTCGGTGTCGTCGGCGGTGCCGGTCTGGGCTCTGCTGTCTTCTGCTGGGCAGGCGGCGTCTTCCGCTGCATGTCGACCGACCCGCGGAAGTGCGCGCCTTCCGCGAT
>JACQTH010000404.1 GCA_016210935.1 Acidobacteriota bacterium
ACCTTTCAGGAGCTCGCCGAGCGGATTCAGGGGTACGTCCGGGAGCGGATGCCGGAGTGGAAGGCGACGTACGCGGGCGTCGAGGACATGACGCTCGCGGTCATGGGTTGCGTCGTCAATGGGCCCGGCGAATCAAAAGCCGCGAATATCGGAATCAGCCTGCCGGGGACAGGCGAGGCGCCGAACTGTCCGATCTACATCGACGGCCAGCACGTCACGACGCTGCGAGGGACGTATGAGGAGCTGGCTGCCGCCTTCCAGAAGCTCGTTGACGAGTACGTCGAGACGCGCTATCCAAGAAAACACTAACTGCACAAAGACACGAAATCTCCACTCTCTCCAGATCAAGTTCTCTACGCCTACCGCAACGGGCTCTTCCCGATGGCGGTGGAAGAGGACCGGATCGGCTGGTTCTCGCCGGACCCGCGCGGCATCATCCCGCTCGACGCGTTTCATCTGCCGCGGCGCCTGGCGCGTGTGATTCGGCGCGGCGCCTTCCAGATTCGAGTCGACTCGGATTTCGAGGCGATTATCGACGCGTGCGCCCGCCACGTGGATACGTGGATCAGCGCGGATATCAAGAAGGTCTACACGGAGCTCCATCGGCTCGGCTACGCCCATTCGGTCGAAGCGTGGCAGGGCGGGCGGCTTGTTGGCGGGTTGTACGGCGTGTCCCTTGGGGGCGCCTTCTTTGGCGAGTCGATGTTTCATCGGGTCACCGATGCGTCGAAAATCGCTCTCGCGGCGCTTGTCGACCGCCTGCGTGAGCGGGGATACCGGCTGCTGGACACGCAGTGGTTGACGGAACATCTCGCCCAATTCGGGGCCATCGAGCTCCCGCGGCGCGAATACCTGCGCCTGTTACGCGCAAGCCTGGCCCTCGATTGCTCGTTCGTCTGAAGGTAGAATTGGAGCCTCCAACAGAGGATCGTTGCCCCAAATCACCGCGGCGAGCGTAAGCGAGCCGTGGGAGGCGCGTGGGGGTGGGGCCCCACGCGCAAACTAAAGAACGAGGTTTGCGTGCGCTTACTGCTGAATGTCGTCATCGGGGTCACCCTGCTCGGTCTGGTCCTGACGGCTGGTGCACGGTCGGCGGCCGAACAGCCGCGCGGCGTGACGCCCGTGGACAAGATGTTCTCCGCTGCCCGCGATTTTCTGGCGACGCTCGATGCCGCCCAGGTCGCGACGGTCAAGATCGCGTTCGATGCCGAGGAGCGGTTCAACTTCCATTTCATTCCGCGCGAGCGGAAAGGGCTCTCCTTGAAAGCGATGACGCCGGCCCAGCAGAAGGCCGCGCTCGAGCTGGTCAAGACCGGGCTGAGCGAGCAGGGGTTTACGAAGGCCGAGACGATTCGGTCGCTGGAGAACGTCCTTCGCGAGCTCGAGAAAGGCGGCCGCATCGTTCGCGATCCGGAGCTGTACTTCATCACCATGTTCGGAGAGCCCTCGAGAACCGGCGTGTGGGGCTGGCGCTATGAAGGCCACCACATCGCGCAGAACTGGACGATCGTCAACGGGCTGGGCATCGCGACGTCGCCGCAGTTTTTCGGGGCCAACCCGGCGGAAGTGCGCGATGGGCCCATGAAGAGCACGCGCGCGCTCGCGGGGGAGGAAGACCTCGCCCGCAAGTTGATCGAATCGCTGACGCCCGAGCAGCGATCCGCGGCGATAGTCGGAGAGAGCGCGCCACGAGACATTGTGACCGGCGCGGAGCGACAGGCGGCGATCCTCTCCGACAACGGTGTCGCCTTCGCGTCGCTGACCAAAGATCAACAGGCGATGCTCGTTGCGGTCGTCGAGGCGTACGCGCACGCCCAGCCGCGCGAGCTGGCGTTCGATCGACTGCAGAAGATTCGGAAGGCGGGGCTCGAGAAGGTGAAGTTCGCCTGGATGGGGTCCCTCCAACGAGGGCAGGGGCACTATTATCGGATTCAGGGACCGACGTTCCTGATCGAGTACGACAACACCCAGAACAACGCCAACCACATCCATTCGGTGTGGCGTGACTTCAAGGGCGATTTCGGGCGCGACCTGCTCGCCGAACACTACAAGTCGGCTCACTAGCCGTGCTTGGACGGCCAGAATGTGTACGAAACGGTCACATTCTGGTTCACCAAGCACGGCTAGCCCCCGCGTAGCGGGGCTATTGAATAAAGCCTCGTGATGTCTGGCGAAGCGGCGCTGGTCGGTTTGAGGCGACGCTTCGCCAGGAAGAAGCGCACGGAGATCACAAAGATCCGGAGATCACGGAGATAAGAATCAATTTATTAGGTTCTCCGTGATCTCTGTGTTCTCCGTGTATCTTTCGGTTACCTCGCTTCGCCCACGACCCTAACCCGCACGCGACGGGCGTCGCCCGGCAGATACGCAATCGGCAGATCGTCGACCTCGACGACCGTGAGGGTCCGAGGGTCCGCGCCTGCCTCGATGGCCCGTTGCTGCGCCAGCTCCGCCGCGCGCGACAGTGCTGCATCGCGACCAACGCCACTGAATATCCGATCGATTTCTCCGCTAACCTGCGCAATCGCAGCCCCCACGGCGTTCGCCACCGCAGCATGGGGGACGCGGAGCACCTCTGAGACGGCCGGCATGGCGTCCGGGACGAGAAAGGCTGCTCCGCCGACCGCCACGAGCGGGATCGGCCGTGCGTCAGGCTTCATCCGATCGACCTGGTCCTCCAACATCTCCCGGATCCGATTGCCGCACCAGGCCACGAGTGAGGGATCGAGCGCGCGTACGCGATTCTGTCTCCCAATCTCTACGCGTCCAGCCGCCACGGCGATGTCGGTGGCCGTGACGCAGTTTCCGCCAAACGCGAGAGCTTCGCGTGTGAGGCGGTAGCCGACGCTTCGAGGGCCGACGCGTCCGGTCGCCATGTCGACAATCGATCCACCGCCGAGGCCGATGGAAATCAGATCGGGCATTCGAAAGAGCGTGCGAACGCCGCCCACCTTGACGATCGTAGTGGCTTCCGCGGGAAACCCTCGCACGAGGCGCCCGATGTCGGTCGTGGTGCCGCCAACGTCGACAACGAGCGCGTCCGCGAGACCGGAGAGAAACGCCGCCCCTCGCATGCTGTTGGTGGGCCCCGAGGCGAAGCTGAAGACGGGGACGGTTTCGGCGGCAGCGGCCCTCGCGATCGTGCCGTCGTTCTGTGTCAGGAACAACGGCGCCTTCAGGCGGCTCGCGTCGATCGCCGCCATGAACGCCCGTGTCGTTCGCCGGGCGAGGTTGACCAGAGACGCGTTCAGGAGCGTGGCGTTCTCCCGCTCGAGCAGCCCTATCCGGCCGAGCGCATGCGACATCGTGATGTCGATGTCGGGGCACACCTCGCGGAGGATTCCGGCCGCGGCGCGTTCGCAAGCGTCCGTGAGAGGCGAAAAGATGCTCGTGATGCCGGCGGAGGTGATGCCGCGGTCGCGGATTTCACGCGCCACGCGTCCCATGCCGGCCGCATCGAACGGGACGATCGGGCGCCCGTCATATTCATGTCCGCCTTCCAGCATGAAGATCGCCCTGCGGACCGCCTGCACGAGGTCCTCGGGCCAATCGCAGAATGGTGGGAGCGATCGACTGGCCGGCAGTCCGATTCTGATCGCCGCGACCGGGGAGAGGTCGCGGCGCTCCACGACGGCGTTCGTGAAGTGCGTCGTGCCGATCATGACGGCGTCGACGCGCTCCGCGCCGGCAGCGTGCGCGCGAATCTCGTTCAAGGCGGCAACAATTCCGCTTGTGATGTCAGAACTTGTCGGCACCTTGACGCTGCCGACGATCGTGGAATCGCGCATCAGGACGGCATCGGTGTTGGTGCCGCCGACATCGATGCCGATGCGTGTGCGATGCGCAGTCAGGCGAGAATCTCCAGACGTAGCGCAGACCTTAAGCCGGCCCGCCACTCGAGTCGAATTCGTTTCGATCGCGCGGATGCGCGGTCTGCCGGTCGAATATCGAGCGGAACTCCACGTCGTAGCCGAACGCCCGCGGCCCGACGTGCTGGAGTCCCTTGCTCGTGCGCAGCAGCGGCGCACAGGGCAGCGCCGTCACGACCACACGCTGCCCGTACCGCAACATTTCGGTCCCGATGGCGTCACCGGTCTCCGAATCCATCACGCAGATGATCTCGGGCGTCATCACGTGCGGCTCGCCGTCGAGAAACCC
>JACQTH010000405.1 GCA_016210935.1 Acidobacteriota bacterium
ACTACTTCGATTTTCGCGAGCGGAATCGCGTGTTCGCCGGCATGGCCGGCCTATCGGCCATTCAAGTGAACCTGACGCGCCGGGATGGAGATCCCGAACGGATCGCCGCCGCATCCGTCACGAGCGAGCTGATCGGCCTGCTGGGGGTTCAGCCACTGCTTGGCCGCGGTTTCAGACCCGAGGAGAGCCGACCCGGTGGCGCCGCGGCTGCCGTGCTGAGTGAAGGCTTGTGGCGGCGACTGTACGGGGCCGACCCGGGCGTTCTCGGCCGCACGATGACGCTGGAAGGACGCAGTTACCAGGTGATCGGCGTCATGCCCGCAAGCTTCACCGTTCCGTTCGAAGAAACGCAGCTCTGGATTCCCGCCCAAGTGTCGCCGACCAGCTCGTCACGCGGCCGGCACGGGTTCGTGGTCCTGGCGCGGCTCAGGCCAGGAGTCACGCTCCAACAGGCGCAGCAGGACATGACATCGGTGGCGCAGCAGTTGGAGCGCGAGTACCCCGGGGACAACAAAGGACGCGGAGTCAATCTCGTGCCGATCACGGAGGATGCGGTGGGCGATGTCAGGCCGGCGCTGCTGGTCCTGTTTGGCTCAGTGGCGCTGGTTCTGATGATCGCGTGCGCCAACATCGCAAATCTGATGCTCGCGCGCGGATTGGGTCGCCAGAAGGAGGTCGCGATCCGCACGGCGCTCGGGGCGAGCAGCAGCCGCCTCGTGCGCCAGTTCCTGGTCGAGGGGTTGGTGCTCGCGGCTGTCGCCGCTCTCGTGGGCGCCGCGCTCGCCGCGTCCAGTCTCAACGTGCTGGTGAGCCTGGTTCCGCAGGACATCCGGCGCCTGCACTCGGTCACGCTCGACAGCCGAGTGCTCGTGTTTACGGCCTCGCTCGCGATCATGACGGGCGTCTTTTTCACGGTCCTCCCGGCGGCACAGACGCTTCGCCGGAATCTGCAGGGCCATTTGAACGAGACCGGCCGTGTGGCCGCGTCGCGGGGACGCCAACGCGTGCGCTCTGCGCTCGTGGCCGGCGAGCTGGCGCTCTCAGTGGCGCTCGTGATTGGCGCGACGCTGCTCCTTCGCAGCTACATTCACCTGCAGCAGGTCGATCCTGGCTTCAATCCCGCACATGTCCTCAAGGCCGAGCTCCAGCTTCCGGCGTCGCGCTACCCACAACGGTTCGCCGATTTTCCCAACTGGCCGGAGGTCTCACGGTTCTACGATCGGCTGCTCGAGCGGCTTCACGCGCTGCCCGGGGCGCAGGGAGCGGCGCTGGCGGCCAATCACCCGCTCGAGGCGGGATTCACGACCCGGGTCCTGGTTCAGGGTCGTCCGCCGGAAACGACCGGCGCACCCGAAGAAATCAGGGTGCGGCCGATCAGCGCTGATTACCTGAAGGTGGCGGGAGTCAAATTGATTCGCGGCCGCGGTCTCGCGGACACCGATCGCGTCGGCCAGCCGCTCGTTGCCATGATCAACGAAGCCGCGGCCCGCAGATACTTTCCCGGTGAGGATCCGATCGGGAAAGACATTTCCATCTTCGGCCCGCAGCCGCGCACGATCATCGGGATCATCGCGAACGAGCGGTTTCAGGGCCTTGGCGAGGAGACACCGCCGGCCATTTATCCGCCGTTCGCGCAGGTGATGTTCGGCGCGGCGAGCGTCCTGGTGCGCACGACGGGTGACCCGATGCGCCTGGTTCGCACCGTGCAGGAGCAGGTCTGGGCGATCGATCGCGATCTGGCGGTCTTCGAGGTGGCGTCGCTCGACAGCCTCGTGTCGAAATCCCTCGCCCAGCCCCGTTTCAATTCGCTCCTGATCGGCGTCTTCGGCGCTCTCGCGCTGGTCTTGTCCGTCGCGGGGGTCTACGGGCTCATGTCTTACGTCGTCAGTCAACGCGTGCACGAGATTGGCCTGCGGATGGCCCTCGGCGCGAATCGCGCCGACGTGCTTCGACTCGTCTTGACGGAAGCGCTGGTGCTCGGAACAGGCGGGATCGTTGCAGGCACCGCCCTGGCCGCGGCGCTGCGCGGTTCACTGCACACGCTGCTTTATGGGATCACGCCGGGGGATCCGGTCACCTTTGTCGGCGTTCCGCTACTCCTGCTGGCCGTCGCGCTTGGCGCCAGTCTCGGGCCGGCGGTCCGTGCGACGCGAGTCGATCCGATGGTGGCGCTGCGAGCCGAGTAACTCGGCCACGGTCCTGCCCGTCACAGGATCGATCCAGTCCGGCGCGATCTCGGCCAGCGGTTCGAGCACGAAGAGCCGCTCACGAAATCGCGGATGCGGCACACACAGCCCGGGCTCGTCGATAACCTCGCCGCCAAACAAGATCAAATCGAGATCAAGCGTCCGCGGCG
>JACQTH010000398.1 GCA_016210935.1 Acidobacteriota bacterium
GAACAAGGCCGCCGATTATCTCGAGCGCATCGGCTCCGGCGCTCTTGTGCGGCGTGTGGGCTGGATCGCCGATCACGTCACGGCGGACATTCCTCCTGAAGCGCGCGCGCGCCTGCACGCGCTCGCCGCGCGCAGCCGCAAGACATGGCTCGGATCAGATCCGGCGCGCGCGCGCGCTGTCGAGGGCGCGATCGGATTCGACGAGACGTGGCGCGTATTCGTCAACGTTCCGGCAAAGGAGCTCCTCGACAGCGTAGGACTTGGCCAGCGCAAGAAGATCAGCAAGGACCGTTAGATGCTCACACGCCCCCAAGTGCAGCGCTACGCCGCCGAATCCGGCCTTCGCGACATGATGATCGCGGAGAAGGAGGTCGTACTCACGTTTCTGCTGCAGCTTTTCTCCGAGCGCGGCATTCTTGCCAGACTCGCGTTTAAAGGCGGCACCTGCCTTCGCAAGATGTATTTCGGCAACCAGGGGCGATTTTCGACGGATCTGGATTTCACAGGCCTGGAAGAGCACGACCACGAAGACGTCATCCTCGACATGATGGACGCCTTCCAGGAACCCTTTCATGGAATCACGTTCACGATCCCCGACGACAGTTACTACGAGACCCAGGACGGCCTTTCGTGGGGCGTCAATCCGGCTTACACGCACGACTGGAATCACGGCGGCAGCGAAATCAGGATTCAGATCAGCCGGCGCGAGACGCCTACACTGCCGACGGAACGGCGGCAGCAAATCGAGCAAAGCTACTTCAGATTCCTCCCGTTCGCACCGGCGCCGATCATCTGCCTTGCTCTCCCGGAGATCATTGCCGAAAAGATTCGCGCCTGCTACCAGCGAAACAAGGCCCGCGACGTTTTCGATCTCGCCATGATCGCGGCGAGACCGCTCGACCACGCGCTGATCCGAAGACTCGTAGTGCTGAAGCTGTGGCAGGCGCGCGACAGCTTCGATCCCGAGCGGTTGATGGCGAGGTTTCGCGACGGCCGGGACTTCGATTGGGACGATCTCGGTCAGCTCGTGCGGCGCACGATTGTCATCGACCGCGAGCGAATCCTTGCCGATTGCGTGCGCGGCTTTGCATTCCTGGCCGACCTCACTGCGGACGAACAGGCGCTGGCCCGAGACCCGCATCAGCGGGAGCGCGCTGTCTGGGAAAGACTCAGCGCCCTTCAGACAGCCAACTAAGACCAGAGGCCCAGAACCGTCTGACGGAGCGCCTTCAGCCGGCCCGAATAAATCACGAGCAACCAGCAGCGAGCGCTCAGGCGGCCGCGAGAAGGGATTCTTTGCGCGCGTGCGCCGCCGTCAAGGCTCCGGCCGCTCTGCGCCGACCCCGCGCGCGGGCTATCTATCTAGGGCCTACATGCTAAGGAGATGTCCCGATGCGACGTTCGAGAGGAGTACGTCGAGTCAGCGCCCGAGTGAATCGGCTTCGACGACGATCGGCTTGATGAACTCCTTCCCGCCGATCGTAATCCGCGCGATGTAGGTGCCGGGCGCGACGGGTGCGCCGCCACCGCCGCCGAAGCCAAACCCGCCCCGGCCACCGCGTCCTCCCTCGGGAGTTTGCGGCGCCGCCGGCGCGGCGGCCGCCTGGCCGGCTCCGCCTGTGCGCCCCGCGACGCCCGGCTGACCCGCGACCGGCGCTCCACCTTCTCGTCCGGCCGGCACCGGGAGGGGCTCACCTCCAGGCCCACCGCGACCACGTCCGCCGCCTTCCGGCGGGTTCGCTGTGAAATTCCAACGAATGCGATTGATGCCGGCGTTCCTCGTCACCGTCAGGCCGCGATCGCGGACTACGCGGCCCGCCGCGTCGGTGATGACGATCCTGATGTCATCCTGCGGCGCCGACTTCAGGTAGTAGCTGATCGCGGCGCCCTCGGGCGCCGGCTCACCCCTGAAATGCCGCGCGCCTCCCGCCCCACGGCTCATCATCGTGTCGCCCAGCCACTGCGCGCCGGGCCGGACATCGAAGACATGTGCCTCGGCCGCCATCACGGCGTCCGACAACTGCTGCAGCGGTGTGATGTCGTCGATGAGGTAGATGCTGCGTCCATGGGTGCCGACGATGAGATCGTTGTCGCGCGGGTGGACGATGATGTCGTCGATCCGCACGGCCGGCAGGCCGTTCATGAACTTCTTCCACTCCCGGCCGCCGTTCAGGGAGATGAAGAATCCGTACTCCGTGCCGAGATAGAGCAGGTTGCGGTTCTTCGGATCCTCGCGGATCACGTTGACGTTGCCCTCGGGCAGGTTGTTCGTGATCGACGTCCACGTCTGGCCGTAGTCGCGGGTCACGAACACATACGGCTTGTGATCGTCGGTCCGGTGCGCGTCGAACGTGGCGTACGCAGTGGCGGCGTCGAACCGCGACGCCTCGACGCGCGAGACGTGTGATTCGGCCGGCACGCCCGGCAGGTTGTCGACGATCAGGTTCTTCCAGGTTGCGCCGCCGTCGCGGCTCAATTGGATGTTTCCGTCGTTCGTTCCGACGTAGATCGTGCCGGGCACCAGCGGCGACTCGGTGATCGTGACGATGTTGCTGTACGAGGCGGCGCCGTCGTGCTTCGAGGCCATCGGCGCGTTGCCGGGAACGCCCATAATCGGCCGGTCATTCCGGCCAATGTTTCGCGTCAGGTCGGGCGACGCCATCCAGGTCTGGCCGCGGTCGGCCGATTTGAAGAGCCGATCACCGCCCAGGTACACGATGCGCGAATCGTGCGGCGACAGGATGAACGGCGTGTTCCAGTAGAAGCGGAAGTTGGTGCCCGGTGGCGGCGTTGGAAACACGTTCGATGGACCACCGCCGCCGCGCCCGCCACCGCCGCCAAAGCCGCCACCACCCCCGCGACCGGCCGGCTGCGCCTCCGCTTCCGGCGCCGTGGCGGGTGCTGCCGCCTGCACCGGCGGAGCCGGGCGAGGCCTGATGCTGGCCGACTGCCCTGTGCGCAGATCGTAACGGTTCGTGTTGCCGTCCTGCGACTCGGAATACCCGATCGTCCAGTCATTCGGATCGTTCTGTGTGTAGAAGCCGTCGCCGCCGCCGATGCGATACCAGTCGGTGTTGAGGATCTGCCCGCTGCGCACGTGGCTCGGGCCGCACCAGCTCCCGTTGTCCTGCAATCCGCCGCACACGTAGTACGGCCTCCGCATGTCCACGCTGATCGCATAGAACTGGCCCGTCGCCATCGTCGCGACTTCCTCCCAGGTCTCGCCCTGGTCATAGCTGACGTCGAGGCCGCCGTCGTTTCCGATCAACAAGTGGTGCGGATTGCGCGGGTTGATCCAGAGCGCATGATGGTCGCCGTGGCTTGCGCCTCCCGGGCCGCCCGCCATCGGACGGAGGGTTTTCCCGCCGTCGGTCGACTTGGACGCGCCGGCGCCGAGCGTGTAGATGATTTGATCGTTGGTGGGATCGATGCGGATCTGGCTGTAGTACATCGGGCGGTTGTTGTTGTTGCTCAGGAAGCGCCACGTCTTGCCGGCATCATCCGACCGCCAGATCCCGGACCGCTTCGGATCGGGCGGCTGCTCCTGTCCGCGCCCGCCGCCGAACCGGCCGCCGCCGCCGCCGCGTCCAGCACCAGGCTGCACCAGCGAGCCATCGTCGTTCACGCCCGCGCCGGTGCCGCCGCTCGGGCCTACTTCGATCTGCGCGTAGATCACGTTCGGCTTCGCCCGAAACACGTCGAGGCCGATGCGTCCGATGATCGGATTGTCTGGCAGCCCGTTGCCGGTCAGGCGCGTCCAGGTCTTGCCGGCGTCCATGGTTTTCCAGATGCTACTGCCCGGCCCGCCGCCGTTGAAACCCCATGGGACCCGCCGCCGCTGGTACGACGCGGCATACAGGATGTTCGGGTTGACCGGGTCCATGACGACATCGGTGAAGCCGGTGTCGTTGTCGATGAACTTCGTATTCGTCCAGGTCTTGCCGCCGTCAATCGTCTTGTAGAGGCCTCGCTCCGGGTTGGCCCCGAACAGATGGCCGACGGCCGCCACATACACGATGTTCGGATCCTTCGGGTGGACGACGACCCGGCCGATGCTCTGGGTTTCCTTGAGCCCGACGTATTGCCACGTCCTGCCGCCGTCGATTGACTTGTAGACGCCGCCGCCGAAGCTGGAGCTCTGGCGATTGTTCGGCTCGCCCGTTCCCACATAGACGATGTCGGGATTCGACTGGCTCACGGCGATGTCGCCGATCGACGTGACCGGCTGCTCGTCGAAGATCGGCGTCCAGGTGGTGCCGTTGTTGGTCGTCTTCCACACGCCGCCGGTCGCGTATCCGAGATAGATGATGCTGGGGTTGCTCTCGACGACGGCGATGTCGTCGAGGCGGCCGCCCATCGTGGCAGGTCCGATCGATCGCCAGCGGAACGGCTTGAGCAGGGGATCCTGTGTTTCGTTGATCACCCGCGGCGCGGCCTGCGGGGGCTGCGGCGGCTGTGCGAGCGTCGAGATCCCGCTCGCCGCGATCACGAGCATGCCGAGGATCGTCCAGGAGCGGTTGCGCGATCTGGGATTCATCGATGAGACCTCCGGGCCGCCCGGGAGTCTACTACGAAGTCCGCCGGAATCCCGTGGGGCGAGCAGAGGGCGCGGTTGGGATCAGCAGGTGAGTTGGAGTACGCCATCGACCGGACGCCGTCCCGTGGAGACGTCCCAAAACTGACCCACTCGTATCCCGCTGCAGCTTGATGAACCTTGCTCGACTAGTTCGCGCCTCCTCGACCTGGTGACGGCTCACTCGATGGAGGCACGATCTTGTTGAGCCTCATGTAGGTGACCAGGTTGCCGTAATGCTCGTAGCTGTGACCCGTATTGAACGAGAGAATCAGCGCGCGCGGGCTCGAGCCGCCGATGAAGAACTTGATGTTCTCCAGGCCTTTCTTGTCGTCCATGCCCGCGATGACCTTGTCGCAGAACGCCGTCGATTCCTCGAGCGCCTTCGACAACTGGGCCTTGGTCGTCATCGTCTTTTCGGCGTTCAGCTGCGGGCCCTTCTCGCCCGACGCTGTGGAGCAGAACAGCACCTGCGAATCGACGATGTGTCCCAGGATCTGCGCGAACGTGCGCACCTCGGGAGTGGCTTTGAACGCCCAGACCTCATCTGGCACTTTGACCGCGGTTTTGAGGAGGAAGCCCTTGATAGGCGTCCATTGCGCTTTGACGGCATCCATCATGGGATTAGCGCTCTGCGCCTGGAACGCCGCGACGAAGACCATGAGAAGGGCAACCAGGCAGCCCGGGATCAGACGCTTCATCTCTATGCCTCCTATCATTTCCGACCGGCGATACGGATCGACCACGAACATGCGTGCTCCACGTTATCGAGAGCGCAGGATCCTCACTGATCCGTTCCTGACAGGTCCTGCGCCTCATGCCGTGAGGACGTTATCAATCCGAAGGTAGAGGTTCGCAAGTTGGATGTCAACTGTGTGAACGGTAGAATGCCTCTCCGATGTCTGCCAAAGCTCCGGGCCGCAACGATCCCTGTTCGTGCGGAAGCGGGCGGAAATTCAAAGCGTGGCCTGCCGGGGGTTGGCTGCCGCTCTTACTGAATCGACTTCTCGGCAACTGTCGAAGGGAAGAATCCCTCTTCCGCACCAAGAGGCACAAAAGCAGGTGCAGCGCGACAGCAGTCGATCGCGCCAAACGACTGTTTCAGGAGCTGTTGATTAGTTGGTGCGGAAGGGGGGATTCGAACCCCCACGCTCTTGCGACCGCCAGCCCCTCAAGCTAAAGGTAGTGAACGTCGATCAACGCCGACCCCGGAAAATCGGGGTCGGCTGTCTTTCATGGTTGCCGATTGAGGTCGGTTGAAGCCCTCCGCAGTCGATAGTCTTGCAGATTCTTGCAAAAGTGTTCAGGCGCGGGAGGCCTTCAGCAGCGAGTCCCTGACCGCTGACGGCACCTCGATCGCGACGAA
>JACQTH010000409.1 GCA_016210935.1 Acidobacteriota bacterium
CCTCGTCGAAGGCAAGGGATATCCCGACACCTGGTCCGCGACGGAGAACGTCGTGTGGAAGTCCGACGTTCCGGGCCGAGGTCACTCGTCGCCGATCGTGTGGAGCGATCGGATCTTCCTCACGACAGCGCTCGAGGACGGACGCGCGGTGGTCCTGAGCTATCGGCGAACGGACGGACGGCTGCTGTGGCAGGCGCCCGTGCCCGACACGACGCCCGAACACACGCACCAGAAAAACAGCCTGGCGTCGGCGACCGCGACGACCGATGGACGGCTCGTGTATGCGTCGTTCGGCAACAAAGGCGTCATGGCTGTCGACTTCGACGGTAAGGTCGTCTGGCACCGCTCCCTCGGGGTCATCCAGAACTATCACGGCACGGCGGGATCGCCGCTTCTGTACAAAGGCCGCATCATCCTGTTTCAGGATCAGGGCGGAGGGCTTGGCAGCAGCGGCTTCGTTGTCGCTCTCGATGCGAAGAACGGCGCAATCGTCTGGCGCACACCGCGCGACGGGACCGTCGGGTGGAGCTCGCCGATTGCGATTCGCGTCGACGATCACGACGAGATCATCGTCAGCAGCCAGCGGCGGGTGCAGGCGTACGATCCTGCGACCGGCCGGGAGCTGTGGCGGTGCGACGGCAATCTCTTTGAAGTCATCCCGACGCCGGCCGTGGGGCTCGGCCTCGTCTTTTGCTCGTCGGGGCGCGCGGGCCCGACGCTGGCGATTCGGCCAGGCGGAAGCGGCAATGTCACCAGCACGCACGTTGCGTGGACGAGCCCACGAGGATCGCCGTTCGTGCCGTCGCCGCTTCTATACGGGAATTACCTCTACATCGTGAACGACATGGCGAGCATCGCGACGTGCCTGAATGCGACAACGGGCGAGACGGTATGGCAGGGCCGCCTCGGCGAGGCGCGCCGGGAAGGGTTTTCGGCTTCGCCCGTCGGCGTCGACGGAAAAGTGTTCTTCACGAACGACTACGGCGAGACCTTCGTCCTGAAGACCGGCCCGGAGTTTCAGCTTCTCCGCGTCAATCGCCTCGATGCGCCGACGCTCGCGTCGCCTGCGCTCGTCGACGGGCGCTGGTACTTCCGCACCGATCGCCAGCTCATCGCGATTGGCAGATCTTGAGCCCGGCTACCGCTCGCCGAGTCGGTAGGTGGCTGTGAGTGCGAAGGAGGATCGAGTGCGAGGACGAGCGCGGGCATCTCCAGCGATTCACTGGTCGCCCGTACGGCCTGATCGGCCCACGGGCTTTCCAATGCAGAACAGGTGCTCGTCGGTGCGGATGAAGATCTGACCGTTGGACAGCGCCGGCGAGGCCAGGGCGCGCTCGCCGAGATCGTTGCGGGCGATCACGCTCGGCTTCGGCCCGGAGCTCACGACGAACGTCTCACCCGTCTCGCTGACGAAATAGACCTTGTCGTCCGCCGCCACCGGCGACGCGGAAAAGACTCCGCCGACGCGTTCCTGCCAGACCTTCTCTCCACTCTTTGCGTTGGCCGCCGTCAGCACGCCAACGTCGTTGGCCATGTAGAGGAGGCCGCTGTCGTACACGACCGACGAGACGTAGGGCCCGCCGGTTGCGGCCTGCCACGCGACGTGCGAGCCCGAGACGTCACCGCGCCCGCCCGGCCTGACGGCGAGGTACGGACTGCTGCGATAGCCGCGGTTCATATAGACGACGCCGTCGTGAAACACGGGCGACGGAATCGGAAACTGGTTCGTGCCGCCGACGTGCCACAGGAACTCGCCGGTCTTCGCATCGTAGGCGTCCACGCGCTCGCTCGAATTGACGATGATCTCGGCGCCGCCGCCCGGCGCCGGGACGACGAGCGGCGTGCTGTACGACGATCGCCCGCGGCCGCGGTCGGCCTTCCAGCGTTCTTTCCCGGTCTTCTTGTCCAGCGCCAGTAGATACGCGGCGGGGGTGTGGTCGCACAGCAGGATCAGCAGATCCTGATAGATGACCGGCGAGCTGCCGTGTCCCCAGTTGATCGTGAAGGGAGAAATCTCCCGGCCGAGATGCCGCTGCCACAGCGGCCGCCCGTTCATGTCGAGCGCGACAAGCTGGCCGGTGCTGAACCAGGCGAACACGAGCTGCCCGTCCGTCACCGGGCTCGGGCTGGCCATGTTGTGCTTGTCGTGAACCGCCGGCATCGGATCGGCCGCCTCGAGCCGGTACTCCCATACCCGGCGTCCGTCCTGGCGATGAAAGGCCTCGACGACGAACGTGGGCCGCGCGGCTTCCGCTGTCGCTCCGCGGGATCCGCCGAGCGGGCGCTCGCCGAGCGCGGCGGCGTCGCCGCCTTGGGCGAGTCGAGGATGATTGCCCGGCCGCCGCGCGCCCGCGCCGATCTGCGACGTGATGAAGATGCGGTCGCCCGAGACGATCGGGGTCGAGACGCCGTGGCCTGCGATGGGGGCCTTCCACGCGACGTTCTCGGTCGCGCTCCAGCGTACCGGCAGGTTCCTTTCGTCCGTGACGCCCGACCCGCGCGGCCCCCGCCACTGCGGCCAGTCCGCGGCCGTCACCGGTCCGCCAATCGCGAACGCCAGCGCCAATCCGATCGTCCAGGTGCGCGTCATTCCTTCCGTCCCCGCTAGCCGTGCTTGCGCGGCCACAATGTGTACGAAACGGTCACCTTCTGGTTGCCCAACCACGGCTAGCCCCCGCGTAGCGGGGCTATTGAAGAACACCTCGTGAAGTATAGCGCCCGGATCTGTGGAACAATCATCGTCATGACGACACGAGCCGCGGTCGCCGTCTTACTCATCTTCAGCAGTGCACCGGCCTTCGCGGACAACTGGCCGCAGTTCCGCGGCCCCGGCAGCCGCGGCATCTCGAGCGAGACCGGCCTGCCGATCACCTGGACGTCGCAATCGAACGTCGTCTGGAGGCGCCCGCTCCCCGGACCCGGCCACTCATCGCCCATCGTGTGGGGCGATCGCATCTTTCTCACGGCGTTCAAGGCGGGTTCGGGCGGCGCCGGTTTGGTGGCGCGATCGATCGCCGGTCTCATGGCGCGCGGCGTATCGGTGAAAGGTCAGTTGCTGGTGCTGTGCATCGATCGGGTGAGCGGCAAGGTGCTGTGGGAACGTGCGGTGCCGGCCGAGTCAATCGAACAGGTCCACCCCACCAACAGCCCGGCATCGCCGACTCCCGTCACCGACGGCACGCACGTCTACGTGTACTTCGGCTCGTTCGGCCTCGTGTGCTTCGATTTCGAGGGCCGGAAGATCTGGGAGCATCGCCTGGGGCCGTTTCCAAACGAGTGGGGCAGCGCGAGCTCGCCGATCTTGTACGGGAACATGCTCATTCTCAACTGCGACACAGACGCCGAAGACTTCCTGATCGCGATCGACAAGACGACCGGCAAGACGATGTGGCGCACGCCGCGCCGCGCGACGCGGGCCTGGCCCGTGCCGATGATCTGGAACGCCGACGGCCACGATCAGATTGTGGTGAATGGAAGCGAGCGGGCCATGGCCTACGATCCGGCGAACGGCCGCGAGATCTGGACGGTTGACGGGTTGTCCACGTGGGTGATCCCAACGCCGGTGGCGGCGCACGGCCTGCTGTTTGTCGCCTCAGACGGCATCGGCGGCGACATCATCATGGCGATCCGGCCGGGCGGCCGCGGCAACATCACGAACTCGCACGTGGTGTGGCGCTACCACCGATCGGCGCCCTACAACTCGTCACCGATCGTCGCCGGTGATTATCTGTATGCGGTCAAGAACGGCGGCATCATGACGTGTCTGCAGGCGAAGACCGGTCAGCTCGTGTGGCAGGAGCGCCTGCCCGCGCGTGGCGACTATTACGCCAGCCCCCTCGCCGCCGAGGGTCGGATCTACGTGATTAATGAGGATGGGGACGTCACGGTCCTGGCCGCGAAGCCGTCGTTCGAGGTGCTGGCGACGAACCGGATGGACGAGCGCACGATGGCGAGCCCGGCCGTGTCCGGAGGCCGGATCTACATCCGCACGGATCTGGCGCTATGGGCGCTGGGAACGTAAGGCCGGATTGCCAAGAAAGCGATCGCCGTGTTAGTAGCGGGCTTCGTTGATCACGCCTCCACCGGCGTCAGCCGGTAAACCCGATCTGAAAGCCGAGAGGCCCGTTTGACATCGCCGGCTCGGAGCGCCTCCCGCTGATGACATCGTGAACGAGCACCTTGTCCGCCGCGAGTTCCTCGTAGCCGTGCAGCGATATCAGTACTTCGCCGCGTGCCACCAGTACCCGCACTCGCTCGGCGACGACGAATTCGACAGGGGACCGAGCACGGCATTATCGTAGAGGCGGAGCCGTGCCATGCACAATGAATTTACGGCCGTGTTCGAGCGCGATGGTGACTGGGTCATTGCCTACTGCCCGGAGATTCCGGGCGCCAACGGGCAAGGGCGCACGAAGGACGAAGCGCGCGAGAACTTGCGGCAAGCCATTACGCTGATCCTGGAGGACCGCCGAGAAGAGGGCTTGCGTGCGGTGCCCGCCGACGCAGAACGGGAGACGGTGGTCCTGACGTGAAGCGCAGCACGCTGCTGCTGCACTTGCGGCGGCATGGCTGTGTGCTCAAACGGGAAGGGGCCGCGCACTCGTTGTGGACGAACCGTTCCACGGGCGCCACTGAGGCCGTTCCACGACACAGCGAGATAAGCAACAACCTTGCCCGCAAGATCTGTCGCGGGCTTGGCATTCCCGAGATCGGGAAATAGTCGCTGCCATCAGTCTCATCGCGCGATCGTCGTCGGCATCATGCCTGCCGGCCGTGTTAGGCCGGGCCGTCATCTTGATCCGCAGATTCAATTCAGATTAGCGCGTGAGCTGCCATCGGCTTCAAGCCATCAGGCCAATCTGCTTGAGAAACGTGACCATATCCCAGTAGTCCGAGTTCCGGCTGATCTTCCCGTCGCG
>JACQTH010000401.1 GCA_016210935.1 Acidobacteriota bacterium
AAGCGCGACATGCCGGCCGCCGGCTCGTAGTCAGGTGTGAACTCGAACGGGGCGGCGTGACCCATCCAACCCGAAAGCGGCTGTCGCCACCGATCGCGATCCATCCGCGTTGTGTGCTGCGGGTGGGCCCACGCGAAGGCCGGCGCACCGGGCCCGCCATTCAAGTACTTGTAGCCGCACCCGACCGCGAAGTCTGGCGCGTCCTCGATCGATCCGCCGCCATCGAGAGATACCGGCACGGCGCCGGCGGAATGAGCCAGGTCCCAGATCATGATGGCGCCGGCGTTGTGCGCCGCCCGTGTGACCTCGGCCATCCGATGCAGACGGCCGGTCCGGTAGTTGACGTGGGTCAGGAGCAGGATCGCGAGGCGATCGTCGAGATGGGCGCCGATGTCGTCCTCGTGCACCAGCGCGAGCTCGAAGCCGTGCGCGTGAGCCAGCGTCTCGGCGATGTAGAGGTCGGTGGGAAAAGTCGTGCGTTCCGAGACGATTCGGCGACGACGCGGCGAGTCCGCCCGCGCCATGGCGATCGCCGCGCTCAGCACTTTGTAGAGATTCACAGACGTCGAGTCGGCCACGATCAACTCGCCGGGTCCCGCGCCCACCAGCCTGGCGATCTTGTCGCCCACCCGCTGCGCCAGCGTGATCCAGCCCGCGCTGTTCCAGCTGCGGATCAGACCGAGGCCCCACTCGTCGTCGACGACCTGCTGCACCCGGCTGGGCGTGGCCTTGGGCAGCACGCCGAGCGAGTTGCCATCGAGGTAGATGAGGCCCTGCTCGTCGACGCGCTCGAGCGCAAAGCGACCGCGCAGCGGCGCGAGCGGATCGGCGGCATCCCGCGCCCGGCACTCGTCTCTGGTGATCACCATCGCCATTCGAAGAACGCCCCCAGCGATGCCAGACACAATAGCATCGCAGCGGTGCTACGCTACGCGTCATGCCGATAGTCAGATCCGCGCCGGCGGCGACGATCCAGGCCGAGCCGCTCGTGCGGGCCATCGGCACGTTCGGGCTGGCCGCGGTCATTGTCAATATCACCGTTGGCGGCGGAATCTTCCGGCTGCCCGCCAACGTCGCAGCGGCCCTCGGCCCGGCCGCGCCGATTGCCTACCTTGTCTGCGCCGCGGCCATGGCCCTCATCGTCCTGTGCATCGCAGACGCAGGCAGCCGGGTGTCGCTCACGGGCGGGCCCTACGCGTACGTCGGCGCGGCCTTCGGTCCGTATGTGGCGTTCATTTCCGGCGTGTTGTTGTGGATGCTGGGGACGTTCGCGACGGCGGCCGTCTCGACGGTCTTCGCGTCGAACCTGGGCCTGCTGGTGCCGCCGCTCGCAGGGCGCGGCAGGGAGGCCGCCGTGCTCGTGGCGGCCTATGCAGTTTGGGCATTCGTCAACCTGCGCGGCGTGGCGCTCGGGGCACGACTCAATTCCATCGCCACCGTGGCCAAGCTCCTGCCGCTTTTGCTCGTGGCGATCGGCGGTGCGTTCTTCGTCGAGAGCGAGAACCTGCGAGTCGCGGCGATGCCGGCCGCCTCCGATATCGCACGCACGTCGCTGCTGCTCATCTTCGCGTTTGCCGGCATCGAATGCGCGCTCGTGCCGAGCGGCGAAGTGCGAAACACGGCCCGGACTGTTCCGCGGGCCATCGCGCTCGCGATGCTGGGAATCACCGCGCTGTACATCACGCTTCAGATCGTCGCGCAGGGAATCCTGGGTGGCGGACTCGCGCTGGCCACCGTGTCGCCCCTGGCCGAGGCCGCCGGCGCCTCGCTCGGCGGCTGGGCGCGGGCGCTGTTGCTCGGGGGCGCCGTGCTGTCGATGTTCGGCTACCTGGGCGGGATGGCCCTGACGATGCCGCGGATGGTGTTCGCCCTGGCGCGGGACGGGTTCCTTCCGCGCGCGCTGGCGGCCGTCCATCCCGTGCATCGGTCGCCGCAGGCCGCCGTCATCGTGCAGTCGCTCCTGGCGCTGGGGCTGGCGGTCTCAGGGACGTTCGAGAAGCTCGCGATTCTCGCGAATGTCTCGGCGCTCGCGCTCTATCTCGGATGCGCGCTTGCGGCCTGGCGTCTGCGTCGGTCGGGCGTGGCCGCAGGTGGCGCCGCTTTCAGAGTTCCGTTCGGTGGCCTGGTCCCCTGGCTCGCGTGTGGCGTGATTGCGTGGCTGCTCACCGGTCTCATGCGGGACGAGTGGCTGGCGTTCGGGGCGTGCCTGGGGGCCGGGTCCGCGCTGTACGTCGTGGCCCGCCGTGGCGGATCCTCCGCCGCCAGCACGACCGCGTGTCGACCTTGACGCGTCATGACTTTTTATCCTTGTGCCGCCCTTCTCAGATGCCGCGAACCTCGAAGCCAAAGGCTCGCGCGGCGAGGCCCAGGGCAGTATCGTGCGTCGCCAGGATCGGCAGCGGCCCCATTCGATCGCGCCAAATCAGCGCGGTCGCCAAATGCATCGCATCCAGGGTGCCGAGCGGCATCGGCAACGGTTCGCTGGCCCGGCTCAGTACTGGCGGGCGGAGCAGCACCAAGTCGATCGCTTCGAGCCAGTCGGCAACCACTCGCACGCGAGCGGCCGCCTCTTCGGCGGTCAGGGACCCTTGCAAACGCAGTCGGTCGATCGTTCGCGGGCTTTCGACTGCAATCAGCTCGCTGGATACCAGCGCATCGTACGAGCGCAGCTCCTCAAGGGCGCCGGGCTCGCGCAGCACGAGTCGAAGAAGAGCCGACGTATCGATGTACGCGGTCACCGGCGGCGGCGGTCATCGAGCAGGACGCTCAGACTGTCTGTCGGCGTCGACGGCGGAGGCGGAAGCTTGAGATCCCGGAGACGGCGAGTCGGCCTCCGAATCTCAATCGGTTCAGCCGCGTAGGGGACAATCCGCGCCACCGGCGTGTCTCGATCCAGCACCGTCAGCGTGCGGCCCTTTCGCACCGATCGGAGGTGCTCGCTGAGTCGGGCCTTCAGTTCCGCAATTCTCACAGCCTTCATGACCATATTATAGTCACGACAGGTCATGTGTGTCACCGCATGCGCTCGTCCGGCAAGTAGCTGCTGTTCGAGAGAGAGAGTGTGTGTATATGTGTGTAGGATGAGCTGGCGGAGAGAATGGGAGTCCGCGAAGTTCGCTTTCGGCGCTTCGCAGCCAGCGGTCAGATTCTGCCAGATGCTTCTGCTTTCGCTGCTTGGCCTGAGACCGTGTCTTCCGGTGATTTCAACCGCTGCCAACCGCTCGCGGAATTCTCCTGCGCGATGTCACTCAAGATGTCACTCGCGGCAGCTCACGGACGGGCGCTCTTCCGCGGGCGCCCTCCCTTGCGTCCGTTCGCGCGCGCGGCGGCAGCTTTCCTCGCGCTTCGCTTTCGTCCCAACAGGGCGCCCAACCCCACGAGACCGACGTGCGGCCGAGACGCCTCACCGTATGTGATGCGGGCGACGCGTAAGCTCGCGGCTCGCGGACGCTCGGCGCCGGGCAGCCGTTGGATCGCGGCCAGGTGCGCTTCGAGCGCGGACCGAATCGCGCGCGCGGCGGCAGCCTCCGAGTCGGCGGCAGCGAAGACTCCTGGCACTCCGACGACATACGCGCTGACGGTGCCGTTGGGCTCGTGTTCCAGCACGATCGGATAGTGGCGCGTCATGACTTTTTATCCTTGATCCCGGCGTCCTTCAGGATGCGGTTCGCCAGGCCCTTCCCGACCTCTTTCGTGGTGTGGACGGCGACGGTCACCACTTTCTTGGTTGTCGGGTTCCAAACTGTCGGTGCGAGCCTTTGCCCGTCCGGAGCTCTTGAAAGCCATGGGCACGCAGCAAGCGGATCAGCTCGGCCCACGTCATTCATCCGAATCTTGAAACCAAACGTTGGGTTTTGTCAACGGCAGGGATCGTCAGGGGATCGCGAGTCCGAACCACCATCACCTGTATGCGATGTCACTCGAGATGTCACCCAGCGCAGCCGTGAGAGTGTGCTATTCGGCTCGAGCGGATGCGGCCCCGACGGCCCACCACGCCCTAGCCGAAGGGAATCAAGTGGACGCTGGCTAAGAGAAACCGTCTCTTCCGGCAGATTCTGAAGCTACCTGAACGAGACGGCAGAAAAACAAAAGCAGCAGAAGAAATCAGAACCTGGCGGAGAGAGTGGGATTCGAACTCTCACGCGTCCTTTAGATTCTGTAAGTTACAGATTCTACGATGCCAGGATTGCCGTCGATGCCAGCGATGCCGTGGCGCCCTGCACGCTATTGCACGCTGGCTCAGCCGTTCTGAAGGCACTCGACGTCGCCGCCAGGCTGGAGGATCTGAAGATCCCGGCCGCCAATCGATTGGAGTTGCTGAAAGG
>JACQTH010000419.1 GCA_016210935.1 Acidobacteriota bacterium
GAGCAAGGCATTGCGCTGGTCATCGCGCTCATGGCGATGCTCCTGCTGAGCGCGCTCGGCCTGACGCTCGTCATGGCCACCTCGACCGAGACGATGATCGCGGCGAATCACCGGTTCGGGACCGAAGGGCTCTACGCCGCGGATGCCGCCGTCGAACGGGCGATGCAGGATCTCCTCACGATTCAGGACTGGAATCGAGTTCTGACAGGCGCGACGGCCTCGGCCTTCATCGACGGTCCGCCTGGCGGCCTGCGGGCGCTGCCGAACGGATCGCAACTCGATCTGAGCCAGGTCCTGAACATGGCGCGCTGCGGCAAGCTGACGGCGTGTACCCCGGCCGAGATGAATGCCATCACCGTCGATCGGCCGTGGGGGCCGAACAACCCGCAATGGCAACTCTTCGCGTACGGGCCCGTGCGCGACCTGCTGCCGACCGAGACCATCGACTCGAGCTTCTACGTCGTCGTGCTGGCGGGTGACGATCCGGCGGAAACCGACAACAACGCGCTGATGGACGGTGTGGGCGCCGGAAACCCGGGCGCCGGCGTCCTGACGCTCCGCGCCGAAGCCTTCGGCCCGAATGGCGCTCACAAGGTGGTCGAGGTCACCGTCGCGCGCACCGATCTCACCGAGCTCGAGCGCGGCTACACCGCCCAGCGCGGGCAGGACGAACAGAATCGCCGTGCCCGGAAGGCCGCCGTGCAGACCCCGGGAAAGAGCCTGACGACTTCCGAGATGTCGATCGAAAATGGCGGGTTCGTAATTCAGTAGCGATGGGGAACAGTCCGAAGGTATCAGCCGGCATCCTGGTGTTCGTCGCAGGTCTCGCGACCGCGGCGCCGGCGTCCGCCCAGCTCGATCCGCTGCTGTTTCTCAAGCGATCTCAGCCGAACGTCCTGCTCGCCGTCGAAACCGCGAACCGCATGCAGCGCGACGCGAACGATGACTACTACGACATCCAGACGTACGCGGTCACGCAGCAGTCCTGGGAATCGACCCTTGGACTCACGTCGAGCAAGGCCACGCTGCAGTATCGCCGCAAGTACGTCAGGCTCGCGCACCTCGACGCGTCGCTCGAGATCGACAAATTCGAAACGGCGTCGATTACCACAGTCGGAGACCTGGAGACCGGATTCGCGAGCTTCGACACAAAAACGCGATTGTCGATCGCGCGTATCGCTCTTCAGCAGGCGGTGCTCGCGAATCAGGGCGTGGCGCGCTTCGGTCTGATCAAGATGCGGCAGGCGAACGCACGGCCTGGCACCCTTCTCAACGAAGGACCGGTCCGATGGATCGGATCAGGGACAGCGACCGAGACCGGATCGTCGAACAGATGGCTGATCACGCGACCGGAAGTCGATGTCGTCAACGGGTCATTGACCGGGCTCACGGCGCCGATCGTGCGACCGGATGCGACCGGCGCGAACGCCTCGATCCTGTCGGTGTTGTCGAAGACGCCCGATCAGCCAGGTGCTCTCGTGCCGGCAGGCCGCGACTCCAAGATCGCGACCGACGCGCCACTCGAATACCTGCTGGACGACGCGCGGGCCGAAGCGTCGCGCCTCATTGCCGCGGACACGGTCTGCCGCAACACGATCGTTGTGCTGGTAGTGGGCGGAGGCGAAGGCACCACCGCCGCGAGTCAGGATCCCGCCACGAAAGCCTCTCAGTTTCTGAACATCGCCGGCCGCCGCGTCCCCGTCTACGTGATCGCCCTCGCCCCGGCGAGCACGGCGGTGCCGCAGCTGCGTTCGATCGCGGCCAACAGCGGCGGACAGTACTTCGAGATTACGAAGAGCATGATTGACGCGGCCACGGACGGCGCCGTCGTTCCCGAGGTCGTCCGCGCGATCAACATCGCCGTCCAGCATGCGTTCGTGGAGCCGGCCACCTTCAACACCGCGCCATCGGCGCTGCATCCACTGGGGCCTCTGGGCGAATTCCAGGTCACCAGTCCGATCAGTGGAACGGTCAACCTCGCCAACGCGCGCGACATCGACGGCAACCTCCTGCCCGACACGAATATCACCCGACTTGGCGCAGTTGTGCCTCAGCGGTCGAACGTGATGGTGACGTCGAGTTTCACCCTGCCGGGCTTCGACGCAAGGCTGAGAGCGTTTCGGGTGTATCGGCCGGAGGTCGACAGCAGCAGACCTTCCGGCTATCGCTTCGTGGCGGACGGGACGCGCCTCTGGGTGGCGCGGCCGCCGGCCGCAAGTCAACGCAACATCTTCACGGTGCTCCCCAATGGCTCGGTCATCGCTTTTGCCGCCCCGAACGTCAACACGCTCAGCGGATACCTGGGGACCAACGACGCACTGGGGCTGATCAACTTTATCCGCGACCAGCCCATCGGCGCGATCGTCAGCTCCACGCCGGCGTTTCTCGACCCGCCCTCGCTCGACCCGCCGCCCGATGCGACGTATCCCGCCTTCGCGAATGCGAACCAGGATCGGCGTACGCTGATCTTCGTCGGGGCCAACGATGGCATGCTGCACGCGATCGACGCGCGCACCGGAATCGAAGTCTGGGCCATGATTCCGTTCAACCTGCTGCCGAAACTGAAGGCGCTCCGGGACGGGCAGGCGGTCGGCGACTTCGACTTCTTCGTGGATTCGTCCGCGAAGATCGCCGACGTCAAGGTCGGCGGCCAGTGGCGCACGTATCTGTTCGTGGGTGAGGGGGCCGGCGGCACCTTTTATCAGGCGTTCGATGTGACGCTCCCGGGCATCTCCGCATCTGTTCCGTCTGACAGCGACGATGTCACCGCGCTGCTCGCATACTTCAACTATCCCGCGCGGATACCGTTTCAGTGGAGCTTTCCGCGGTACGCGAGCTTCGATCCGACCCTGGCCCCCTATGGGGATCTCTCCGCGTCCGCCTCATCACTGGAGAAGACCGTGGGCGAAACGTGGTCGGACCCGAGCATCGGTCAAGTGATCAGCGACAGCGGGCCGTACGCCATGATCGCCGGCTCGGGCTTCTTTGCGTACTCGCGCCAGCAACAGGCGAATCGCGGGGGGATCGTGGCCGGCACGACCATGTATGTGATCGACGTGGCGACCGGAAGCGTTCTCGACAGTCGCGATGTCGGAAGCGACGGGGGCGCCGAGCATATTGACAATTGCGCGGCGGCGGGGAACTGCCAGCA
>JACQTH010000448.1 GCA_016210935.1 Acidobacteriota bacterium
CCTTGCGCACGGGGCGGACATCCACGCGCGCTCGAACGCGTGGAGTCAGGTCATGGCCGTGCCGCCGCACGGGCTGCTCGAATACAACCGACCGATTCCGCACGGGGCCGAAACGCCGCTGCTGTTCGCAGCGCGGGTCGGCGATCTCGAATCGGCGAAGCTGCTCGTGGCCGCCGGCGCCAACGTGAACGACGCCGACGCGTGGGGCGTCAGCGCGCTGGTGCGCGCCGCCCACTCCGGTTTCGGGGACCTGGTCGAGTTCCTGCTCGACCATGGCGCCGACGCGAGCTCTGACACGGCCGGCTTTACGGCGCTTCACGAAGCCGCGATGCGGCGTGATGCCCGCATGGTCGCCGCCCTGCTGGCGCACGGCGCCGATCCGAACGCGCGGCTGCGCACGTGGACGCCGACACGGAGGTCGTCGAAAGACTGGAACTTCCCGCCCGAGCTCGTCGGCGCCACGCCGTTCTGGCTGGCCGCCCGGTTCGCGGAGCCCGAGATCATGCGCCTGCTCGTCAAGCACGGCGCCGATCCGCTGTTCGTGCATCACGTGTCGTACCACGCCGGCGAATCCGCCGAGCCGCGCACGGAGGCGACGACGGCGTTGATGGCGGCGACGGGGGTGGGAGGCGGATCGGCCTGGGTTCGTCCGGTGCGGGTCGAGCCGGAGTTGCGGATGTTGGAGGCGGCGCGACTCGCCGTGGAGCTCGGCGTGGACGTCAACGCGGCGAATATCGACGGCCGCACCGCGCTCGACGCCGCACAGGCTGTGAAGTACCAACGCCTCGCGGCGTTTCTCACCGAGAACGGCGCGCGACCGGGATCGCGCCGATCGAAATAAACGGCGCTCGGCCCGGACCACACGGGGCGACGGTCGAAAGATTCGTCGCTCTTTTTTGAGGAACCGAGTGCGCCGCCGCCGGCCGCTTCTACTGGCCCGGTACCATGATGTGGGCGGTCGACGTACCCGCATTCATGATCCACGCGCCACCCTGTCTGGGATTGTCGGGCAGGCCGGTCGATTGCGTGGTTGCGCCCGGCACGGCGATCATGACGTGGTGCGGTCGAGCGTGTTCCCGGTCGGGACCCGACACTATGTGCCAGACGGATCCGTATTCGGGCTTCACACGGGTTCCGTCCTTTTCCATCGCATTGAGCATCGCCTCCGACTTGCTCCTTTCACCCGCCGCCTCGGCCTTAAGGTTCTGAGCCACGCGATCGAGGTTGGCGATGCTCGTGCACACAACCGAGAACGGCTGCTGTTGAGCAAAGCCGGACCGGTCGTAGCAGAGCAGGCGGTTCGTGCCCTTTCTGAGCGTCTCGTAGGTGAAGTCGGGTTTCCATTTGATGACGGTGGCCTGGTCCTTCTGACTGGTCGGGGCGGCGATCAGGGCCTTGTCGACGTCCGCCTGCGACGCGCCTGGCTCGAGCGGCGGGGGCGGCGCAGGAGCGCCGCGGCGTCCTTGTGCGAGCGAGACGATCGAAACCGCCATGATACTGATCACGAACAGGGCAGTGCGCTTCATACGGACCTCCGTGCGCCGATCAAGGTGGCGCGGTTCCGGAACGTTGACAAGGAGAAGCGACACCGCAGTGGCGGCCGAGTCACTGACGGCCGCCATCAACGGCGCCGGCGAAGTATTGACGGGCACCCCCGCCCGGTAGTGAGCCTATTCTACGCACTCGTCGGGTGCCGATGGGAAGCGTTCTTGGGAGGTCGAGCCTCAACGCCGCGTGGCGATCCACGCCTTCACCTGCGCCTCCAGCACGTCGAGCGGCACGGCGCCCTGCGCATGAAGGACGTCGTGGAACGCGCGAACGTCGAACCGAGAACCAAGCTGTTGTTCGGCCGCCGCACGCATCTCGCGGATCCTGAGCTCGCCGATCTTGTAGCCGAGCGCCTGCGCCGGCCACGCGATGTAGCGATCGATCTCGACGATGATGTCCTGCTCCGTCTTGGCTGAATGATCGCGGAAGAAGGCGATCGCCTTGTCGCGAGGCCAGTCCATCGCGTGCATGCCGGTATCGACGACGAGCCGGACCGCGCGCCACATCTGGTACGTGAGCTGGCCGAACTTTGAATAGGGGTCCGCGTAGAACCCCATGTCCTCGCCGAGTCGCTCGGCATAGAGCGCCCATCCCTCGACGTACGCGGTGAAGCTGGAATGCTTTCGGAACTCCGGAAGACGGCCGAGCTCCTGGGCGAGCGAAATCTGCAGGTGATGACCGGGTACCGCTTCGTGCAGCGTCAACGCTTCCATCTCCCAGCTCGGCCGCGCGTCCAGCTTGTAGGTGTTCGCGTGCATGTAGCCGGGCCGGCCGACCGCCGGCGATCCGGCTTCGTAGTACGCGGTCGTCTGTGACGGCGCGATCGCCGCCGGCACCTCCTTCACGCCATACGGCAGCCGAGGCAGCGTGCCAAAGAGGCGCGCCAGTTCCGGATCCGCCCGCTTCGCCACGTCGCGATACGCGCGCAGGAGCGCATCGGCCTCCTTGAAGTAGAACCGCGGGTCGGTGCGGAGAAAGCGTGTGAAGTCGGCGAAGCTTCCCTTGAACCCGGACGCTGCGATGATCTGATCCATTTCCGCCCGGATTCGTTTCACCTCCGCCAGCCCGGTCTCGTGGATCTGCTGCGGCGTCATCGCCGTCGTCGTGTGCCAGCGTGCGTTGTAGCGATAGAGATCGGCGCCGTCGCTGAGTGCGCTGGCCGCGATCGTGTCGCGGCATGCGGGCAGGTACGTCTTCTCGAAAAACTGCGCCAGCCGCTCGAATGCCGGCGATACCCGTGTTGAATAGATGTCGACCGCCCGCCGGCGCAATTGTTCGCGCTCAGCCTCCGCGATCCCGCGCGGGAAATTCGTGAACGCGCTCAGGAGCGGGCTCTTCAGCGGGTCGCCGACGACCTGCGCCTTCACCTGCGCGGGCACGTCGCGCAAGATGAGACGGGGCGGCGTCTGCTTCGCCGCGAGGCCACGCTTCATCAGGTCGATCGTCTGATCGACGAGCGGTCCAATCCGTTCGAGCCGCGCC
>JACQTH010000449.1 GCA_016210935.1 Acidobacteriota bacterium
GGCGAATTATCGCGCAATTCGGGCCGCCGGGCTATCCTTCTTTTGTGAGGACGTTTTTCAGGTGTCCTCCCGCGGGCGCAGTCGGGCCTCTTCCTTGACTCCTTTTCTGTGCACTGATAAACGTCTCTTCGTGACCTTTCGGAGCACCACAATCCTCGCCGTCCGGCACCGGGGCCGCGTGGTGCTGGCGGGCGACGGCCAGGTGACGCTGGGCGAGCAGGTGTTCAAGCACGGCGCGCGGAAGATTCGCCGCCTCTTCAACGACAAGATCCTGGCGGGGTTCGCCGGGTCGGCCGCGGACTCGTTTGCCCTCTTCTCCCGCTTCGAATCAAAGCTCGAGCAGTATCGCGGCAATCTGGATCGGTCCGCCGTGGAGCTCGCCAAGGACTGGCGCACCGACCGCATTCTCCGCCGACTCGAAGCGATGCTGCTGGTCCTCGATCAGAAGTCGACGTTTCTGCTGTCCGGCAACGGCGATCTCATCGAGCCGGACGACGGGATCGTGGCGATCGGGTCGGGGGGAGGGTATGCGGCGGCCGCCGCGCGCGCGCTCGCCCGTCATACCGAGCTGGATGCCCGGACGATTGCCGAAACGGCCATGAAGATCGCCGCCGACATCTGCGTCTACACGAACACGGCAATCTCCATCGAAGAACTGTAAACTCGGTTAATGACCCTTCACCTGCCGGAAGTCACCGAAACGATGGTGGGGCAGCTGACGCCCCGTCAGATCGTCAAGGAGCTCGACAAGTATGTCGTCGGTCAACATGCGGCCAAGCGCGCGGTCGCCATCGCGCTGCGCAACCGCATCCGGCGGCAGAAGCTTCCGTCGGAGCTGGCCGAGGAAGTGGCGCCGAAGAACATCCTGATGATCGGCCCGACCGGCGTTGGAAAGACCGAAATCGCCAGACGACTGGCGCGGCTCGCGCAATCTCCCTTCCTGAAAGTTGAGGCGTCCAAGTTCACGGAGGTCGGGTACGTCGGGCGCGACGTGGAGTCGATGGTGCGCGATCTCGTGGAGCTCGCGGTCGACATGGTGCGGGCGGAGCGGATGGTCGAAGTCGAGGACAAGGCGCGGCAGAGCGCGGAAGAACGCCTCCTCGATCTGCTGCTTCCGCCGGTCCACGCCGGTTCCGAGCCGGGCGGCGAGGGCGACCTCAGAGATCCGGCGAGCGACACCCGTGAAAAGTTCCGCGCGCAGCTCCGCGACGGCAAGCTCGATCGGCGCGTTGTCGAGCTCGACGTCCGGGAAAAGACCTTTCCCTCCTTCGAGATCATCGCCGGGTCGACCGTCGAAGAGATCGACATCAACATCAAGGAAATGCTGCCCGGGCTCTTCCAGGGCCGGACCAAGAAGCGGCGCATGAAGGTGCCCGAGGCGCTCGAGTTCCTGATTCAGGAAGAACAGCAGAAGCTGATCGAGATGGAAACTGTGGCGAAGACGGCCGTCGACCGGGTGCAACAGGCCGGCATCATCTTCGTCGATGAAATCGACAAGATTGCGGGCCGCGAAGGCGGTCACGGCCCGGATGTCAGCCGCGAGGGCGTTCAGCGGGACATTCTGCCGATCGTCGAAGGCACGACGGTCAACACCAAGTACGGCATGGTGAGGACCGACCATATCCTGTTCATTGCCGCCGGCGCGTTCCACGTCTCGAAGCCGTCCGACCTGATTCCCGAGCTGCAGGGACGGTTTCCCATCCGGGTCGAGCTCGAGCCGCTGGGCAAGGACGAATTCGTCCGGATCCTCACGGAACCTCGCAACGCGCTGGTGAAACAATACGTCGCGCTGATGGAGACCGAGGGAATCCAGCTCCGGTTCGAGCCGGAGGCCATCTCGCGCATTGCCGACTATGCGACGCTCGTCAACGAGCGGACGGAGAATATCGGCGCGCGGCGCCTGCACACGGTCATGGAGAAGCTGCTCGACGAGATTTCGTTCGAGGCGCCGGACCTGACCGTGCAGACCTTGACCGTCGACGCGGCCTATGTCGATCGCATGCTCGAGGCGATCGTCAAGAACGAAGACCTTACCCGGTACATTTTGTAGAGTGCCCTCTCGTCGCTCCTCGATTCTGCTGCTCATCAGCCTCACGCTGGCTGCCCCCGCAGGCTGCGGCAAGAAGGGGCCGCCGCTGGCGCCGATCGTCCGCGTTCCCGACCGAGTGGCGGGACTCACCGCCCGCCGGCAGGGAAACGAGGTGCTGATTCGCTTGACGATTCCGTCGACGAATGCGAACGGGCTGGGCCCCGCAGACATCGAGCGCGTCGATATCTATGCGTTTACC
>JACQTH010000450.1 GCA_016210935.1 Acidobacteriota bacterium
ATTCAGGAGATCGCAGGCCATGGCAGCCGCTTCCGGCCCCATCGTGAACCGATCACCAATCGGCAGAAACGCGATATCAGGCCGATACATTTCCGCGATGAGGCGCATGTCGCCGAACAGGCTGGTGTCGCCGGCGAAATAGACCGTGGGGCCGGTTTCGAATCGCAGAACGAAGCCAACCGGCTCACCGAGATAGATGATCGTCGATCCTTCGATGATCGAGCTGCTGTGACGTGCGTCGACGAGGGTGACCGCGACATCGCCGATCCGCTCGGTGCCGCCCTTGTTCATCGGTGTCGTGTTCGCCAGTCCTTTTTGCTCGAGCCACTTGCAGATCTCGAAGATGGCGACGACCGGCGCGCTCGTCGCACGCGCCACCTGGACGAGATCGCCGACGTGATCGGCATGGCCGTGGGTGACAAGGATCAGATCGAGCGGCCGGAGAGAATCGGCCTTGCGGTACCTGGCAGGACATGAGGGATTCTCCGCGAGCCACGGATCGATGAGGATGCGCGTTCCGCCGGGCGAGCGCAGCAGGAACGTCCCGTGGCCGAGCCACGTGATCGCCAGGCGCGGGCCTGTCATACACGTGCAGTATAGTATCGATAGATGTCCATTCCGCTTACGGTTGTACGTCCGCGCGAGCGCAAGCCCGAGTGGCTGAAGGTGCGCGCCCCGGGATCCGCGAACTACCTGCGGCTGAAGGGCGTCATGCGCGACCTCGGCCTCCATACCGTCTGCGAGGAAGCGCGCTGCCCCAACATCGGCGAGTGCTGGCACCACGGCACCGCGACCTTCATGATCCTCGGCGACGTCTGCACGAGGAACTGCGGCTACTGCGCCGTCACGCACGGCCGGCCGGCGGCGCTCGATCTGGATGAGCCCGCGCGCGTGGCCGATGCCGTCGCCGCGATGGAGCTGAACTATGTCGTCGTGACGTCGGTCGATCGGGACGACCTGCCGGACGGCGGCGCCGGCCTTTTTGCAGAAACGATCCGGCAGATCCGGCAGCGGCTCCCGTGGTGCCGAATAGAAGTGTTGATCCCGGACTTCAAGGGTGAGGCCGAAGCGCTCTACACCGTGCTCGATGCCGGCCCGGACGTGCTGAATCACAACACCGAGACGGTGCCGCGGCTCTATCGCCTGGCGCGGTCAGGAGGGAAATATGCGCGGACGCTCGAGCTGCTGCGACACTCGCGCGACTACGCGCCAGCGATTCCCACGAAGTCGGGCCTGATGGTGGGTCTGGGAGAAGAGTGGGACGAGATCGTCGCGGTCCTGAGGGATCTCCGCGATGTGGATTGTCAGATCCTCACTATCGGGCAGTACCTGCAGCCGACGGCTTCACATCTTCCCATCGGCCGCTATTACCATCCCGATGAATTCCGCGAGCTGAAAGCGATCGCGCTCGAGATGGGCTTCGGCCACGTGGAATCGGGCCCGCTGGTGCGCAGCTCCTACCATGCGCACGAGACGGCGGAGGGCTACTTCACGTCCTCGGCTGCAGGGGGGCCTCCAGCACTTCCCGCTCGTTGAATCAAGTCCAGCAGCCAACCGCGTGACTGTGTTTCAGGACGTTGCAGATTCCGCGCAATCTGGCTGTCGTCAGTGTTGCAGAATTGGCGACATCCCGCGACTGAGGCGAACCCGATTCTGCCGAAAACGTTCGCTTTCGCGGCAGAACTACATCCGGCACGAGAATCGCAGTATGGGAAGACGGCGTTTGATAACATGGAAGTTGTGCCAGGAAAATCGAATGACGGGGCGGTCAGCCTGGAACAGGCGATGGCGCTGCTCCTTCAGAACCAGGCCAAGTTTGTAGCGGTCGAACTGGAAACCTCTCAGCGGCTCGGGAGGATGGACGAGCGCTTCGCCCGGATTGAGCGAGATTTGGACCAGATCAAGGCGATTCTGAACGCACTACCCCACACCATCGAACAGATGGTCAACGATGCTGTCGAACAGATGATGAGCAAGCTGCCGGAAGCCGTGCGACAGAAGATCGGCTTCAGGCCGAAATGATGCTCACGGATCGTGGGACCTTCCGCCTGAAGGCGGAAGCCACGAGGATCTTCCGCCCTCTTGCCCCTTCACGAACTTTCATCTGAACCTTCCCCAAGAACCTTCGTGAACGAACACCTGTTCGTTACCATGAGCGTGTGACGCTTTCTCTTGCCGAGGTCCGGGACCGGATCATCGCCTGCGAGCGCTGTCCGCGCCTGCGCCGCTACTGCCAGCAAATCGCCCGCGAGAAGAAGGCCGCCTACCGCGACCAGACCTACTGGGGGAAGCCAGTTCCGGGGTTCGGTGATCCCGACGCACGCGTGCTGATCCTTGGCCTTGCGCCGGCGGCCCATGGAGCAAACCGCACGGGGCGCGTCTTCACCGGCGACGGCGCCGGCGGATCCGGCGACTTCCTGATGCGCGCGCTTCACCGCAACGGCCTCGCCAGCATCCCGACTTCGCGCCATCCTGACGATGGCTTGACGCTGCACGATGCGTACATCGCCGCGGCCGTGAGGTGTGCGCCCCCCGGCAACAAGCCGACACCGGACGAAATCGCGACGTGTCAGGAGCACCTCGCCGCGGAGATCGACGCGCTGCCCCGTGTTCGGGTCGTCGTCGCGCTCGGCAAGATTGCGTTCGATGCGTACTGGCAACTGCTGGCCCACCGCGGGATCGTCATTCGACCGCGTCCTTCATTCGGGCACGGACACGTCTGTCGGGTTTCAGGCGCGCCGACACTGATCGCCTCGTACCACCCGAGCCGGCAGAACACGAATACGGGCAAGCTGACGGCCCGCATGCTGGAGGCTGTCTTCAGGAAGACGCGAAAGGTGATCGGGCTTCAAGCGCGCCCGGCTGAGGCCGTCCCCACGACGAGGGCCCGGCCAAAGTCCGCTAAAGCCGGGCACTACGACGGATCCTCCGCCTGAAGGCGGAAGCTACGAAGAGATACGGGTAAAGCCCACCCCACGACCAAGCGGCGAACGTGACACAAAAAGACGAAAACCGGCAGCCACAACAACGTTGCCGGGTGTAGACTACAAGCCCGCACAGTAGCCTGCTGGAATCTGGCAGGCGACCGGAAAGTTTGGAACGCAGACCCGGGGGGAAATCGGTTCGTCGCGATTCTCTACGCTCTGCGTTTTGCTTTTGCTCGTCTCAGGCGTCGGAGGGTGGCCATGAGATCGCGTCCGCCGCTCGTCCGCAACGGGTCTCCTCGTGCCCTCCCCGCGTACGCAATCGCACACTCCAGAGGAACATCTTATTTCGGTTGCAGTCCGATCCGCGGACTGAATCAGGAGGTCAGAACATGCGCGTCTTCGCCGCACTCGTGTCGTTGTGCCTGCTGGTCCTCGCGGCGTCGTCGGCCGTGGCCCAGCAGAGTCAGTATTCCGCCGTGCAGGGCCGGGTTCTCGACGAGTCGGGACTCCCGCTTCCCGGCGTGGTCGTCGTCGTGACGCACCAGCAGAGCGGGATGTTTCGGCAGGTCGTGAGCAACGCCGACGGCTCGTATTTCGTGACC
>JACQTH010000411.1 GCA_016210935.1 Acidobacteriota bacterium
CCCCTAAGCCTCGCGCCGCGCTTCGGCGTTATCGCTCGTGCCGCACGAGCACCTGATCCAGTACCACGATCACGATGACGACCAATCCTACAATGAGCCGGTCATAGAACGTCGCGCCGGGAATCTGCGGCAGCGCGTTTCGGAGCACCCCGAAAATCAGCGCGCCCAGGACCGCGCCGATGACCGATCCCCGTCCGCCGGCCAGGCTGGCGCCTCCGACGACGGCCGAGGCGATAATGTCCAGCTCGTAGCCGGTCGCCAGGTCCGCCTTCCCCTGCCCCTGCGCGACCGCCAGCACCACGCCCGACACGGCGGCCAGCAGGCCCGAGACCAGGTAGACCGACGTCTTGATGCGGCCCACCGCGATCCCGGTAAAGACGGCGGCCGTTTCGTTTCCCCCGATCGCAAAGATCGCACGGCCCCACTGAAATCGCTTCATCAAGAACTGAAAGAGCAGCGCCCCGCCGATCATCACGATCGGCGCAATCCAGTCGACCGGCACGCCCAGCAGGCGCGACCCCGGCGGAATCTTCTGCGACAAATCGTAGTAGCGCGCCTCGGTGATGATGAACGCGAGACCGCGCGCGATCCCCATGACCCCGAGCGTGGCTATGAACGGCGGCAGGCCGACCCGGACGATCAACCATGAGGACACGAGGCCGGCGCCGGCGCCGGCCAGAAGACCGAACGCCGCGCTCGGGGCCAGCGTCCATCCGCCTTCCACGAAGAAATAGCCCGTCACCACGCTCGTGAGGGCGATCACCGCGCCCGGCGCGAGGTCGATGCCACCCGAGATGATCACGATCGCGGCGCCAATCGCCGCGATACCGTAGATCGACGAGTACTTGAGAATGAGCAGCGCGTTGGACGCGTTGACGAAGGGATGGGCGCGGTCGCCTTCGGGCCAGAGGTACCAGGCGAAGACGGTCACCTCGAGGGCCAGAATCGCGACGGTGCTCAGCTCGCGCGCGTGCCAGGGCCGGATCATGCGTCTACGCCTGTGCCGCGGCCAGGCGCATCACCTGCGTCTCGTCCGCCGTTGCGCCTGTCAGCTCTCCCGTCAGACGCCCGTCGCGCATGACGAGAATCCGATCGGCCAGCGCGAGCACCTCGGGCAGATCGCTCGATGCGATGACACACGCCATTCCGCGCGACGCTTCACGGCGGATGATGTTGTGCAGCTCGTATTTGGCGCCGACGTCCACGCCTTTCGTGGGCTCGTCGAGCAGCAGCACGCGAGGCCCGGTGCCCAGCCATTTCGCCACCACGACCTTCTGCTGGTTGCCGCCGCTCAGCCGATCCGGCGTCGCGCCGAGATGCGGCGCCTTGATCGCGAGCGCCTTCATCAGCACGGAGGAACGCTCCCGCTCGTCCCGGTCGCGGATGTATGCGCGGCCCGCCAGGACCGCGCGCGGCAGCGCCAGATTGTCGGCGAGACTCAGATTGCCGAACAGACCCTGCCGCTGCCGCTCTTCGGGGACCAGCGCGACGCCGGCCCGGATGGCGGCCGCCGGCATGCCGGAGGGAAGCCGTTGCCCGTGCACGTCGACCGATCCGGCCTCGAGGCGCGCCAGCCCGAAGATCGCTTCGAGCAGCTCCGTCCGGCCGGATCCCACCAGTCCGAAGACCGCCACGATCTCGCCGGCCATGACGTCGAACGACACCCCATTCAGCCGCGGGCGGCGCGCCAGCTCGCGCACAGACAGGGCGGGGCGCACCTCGGCGGCCGGCCGTTCACGCTCGACGCGATCAGGCGGCTCCCGGCCGACCATCGCCCGCACGATCTGATCGATGGAGGCCTCCTGTCGATCGAAGGTGGCGACGAATCGCCCGTCGCGCAGGACGGTCATGCGATCGCAGAGTCGAAACACTTCGGGCAGGCGGTGTGACACGAACAGGATCGTGACGCCGCGCGCCTTCAGGCCTGCCAGTACGTCGAACAGGCGCGCCGCCTCGGCGTCCGTGAGCGCGTCGGTGGGTTCGTCCAGGACGAGGAGCCGGCAGTCGAACGCGAGCGCGCGCGCGACCTGCACGAGCTGGACGATGGCCGGCGAGACATGCTCCATCCGGACATCCGGCGAAACCGGGACACGAAGCTGAGCGAGCAGCGCGGCCGCGCGCGATCGCATCGCCCGCTCGTCGAGCCGGCCGGCGCGCCCGACGATCTCGTGGCCGGCAAAGATATTCGCGGTGACGGACAGATTCGGGAAGAACGGCCGCTCCTGGTAGACCATCCCGATCCCGGCCGCGAGCGCCTCACGGGGACTGGCGACCGCCAGCGGCGCGTCGCGCCACCGAATCTCGCCGCGGTCGGGCCGGATGATGCCCGCCAGAATCTTCAGCAGCGTCGATTTGCCGGCGCCGTTCTCGCCGACACAGGCGTGCGTCTCGCCCTCGAGGACGGCAAAGCTGACCCCGTCGAGCGCGCGCACCGCGCCAAACGATTTGTGCAGATCTCGGAATTCGAGTCCGGGCATGAAGGAATAGCGAGCCCGGTCCTTCTCAGTGTCCCCCGCGCCCTCGCCCCTTCTTCGACTCGGTCGGATCGGCGCCGTCGAGCGGCGCGCCCGTCCCCGACGACCCGAGAAACAGCTTCCGCCCGTCCGCGAACGTGATGTTGCGGCCGTTGGCGCGCAGCAGCGAGTGATCCCGGGTCTGATACCCGTCGACGACAACCGCGGTGCCAATCTTGAGCGACTCCCGCGTGATCCCTCGTCGCAACAGCGTGTTGGGCGTTCCGCCCTCGACCGCCCAGGTCTCCGTCTTCCCGTCGGGCTTCGCGACCTCGATGTGAATCCACGCATGGGGGTTCACCCATTCGATCCGCACGACGGACCCCTTCAGGAGCACGGGTTTGTTGGGATCGAATTCACCGCCGAACGCATGATGCGCTCGCACGGATGCCGCCAGAAGGCCGACGCCAAAGAGAACGAGGGCTGCCAGTTTCGTATGCATGGTGCTCGAACCTCCCCAGGAACGTAGGGCGGACCTTCAAGGTCCGCCGTATCGCGGGCCGCGCATCGGCGCAGTCGGTTGAATTTGAGCCCGTCGGGCGAACGGCGTAAGGCCCGCGCTACTTTTTCTTCTCCGATTCCGGTTTCTTCAGCGCCGAAGTCTTCTTCGCGGCCGTCGCGTCCCTCGCTTCCTTGGCGCGGGCGCCGCGGAGGATATTCTCCAGCGCGTAGTTTCCCTCATGACACGCGTACTCG
>JACQTH010000412.1 GCA_016210935.1 Acidobacteriota bacterium
CGGCTGGATCACCGGGCCGTCGCCGCTGTGGAAGGCCAGCGACCAGCACATCATCAACGATCGATGGCTGGTTGACCTGCAATGGGCACACCTCGGCAACAACTTCATTCTGGATTTTCACGAGGACAGCCTGAACGACGTCCAGCCGATCTTCGAGATCACGACCGGTGTGTGGGGCCGCTCGTTCCAGCGATCCGGACCCTTTCTGCGTCCGACCAACAGCGTGGATCTCAACACCAATTACTTCTTGCCCGGCGTCGGCGGCGGCGATCACGCCATCAAGGCCGGTTACCGGTGGCGCATCGCCCTGGGGCACTCCGAGACGCACCGCGGCGGCAACACGATCGCCCGGTTCCGCAACGGCGTCGCCTCGGAGGGCTACCTCTATCGGGATGCGATCACCGAGTACGACTTGAAGACGCATGCGTTCTACATCCAGGACAACTACTCGGTGCGCCGGCTCAACCTCAACCTGGGCATCCGGTGGGATCGGCAGCGTGACACGGCGCTGTCCTCGTCGGTTCCGGCCCACCCCTTCGCACCGCAATGGCTGCCAGCCGTGACATTCGGCGGCGCCGACTCGGGGGTTGTGACAAATGACTTCTCGCCGCGATTGGGATCCACCTACGATTTGACCGGCGATGGCAAGACGATCGCGAAAGCCTCCTTCGCCATGTACTACGGACAGATGGGGCCTGGCTCGCTCGCCGGCATCCTCAACCCCGTCGGTGAGGCCCTCATTGGATTCCCCTGGACGGATGGCAATCGTGACATGGTGGTTCAGGCGAACGAGCTGGACTACTCGCGGATCCTGACCTTCGGCGGCAACTACAATCCGAACAACCCGTCGTTCATCGGCACGTTGAACACGGTCGATCCCAACATCAAGAACGACCGCACGCGGGAATTCATCGCCGGCTTCGACCGCGAGATTGCCGCCGGGTTCGGCGTCGGTGCGAGCTACATCTGGCGCAAGTACGACCAGTTCTCGTTCGACGACCGCGTGAACTTCGGCAGCGCTGACTACACGGCCGTGACCTTCACTCCAACGGCGTGTCCGGCCGGCGCTCGCTGCGAGACCATCACCTACTACCAGCCGACGAGGCCGCTCGAGCCGGTCAGGATCCGGACGAATCTCCCGGATTTCGACCGCGTGTACAACGGCTTCGAGCTCGTGTTGAGCAAGCGCCACTCGCATGGATGGTCGGCCAGCGCGAGCTTCGCCTACAACGACGCCGTGAACAACTACCGGTCACCGGCCTCGTACGAGGATCCGACGAACATCGACAAATGGGATGGCGCCCAGTTCGCCCCCGAATCGGGAGGCAGCGGCATCGACAACATCTTCACGAACGCGAAGTGGCTGGTGAAGATTAGCGGGATCTATACGGTGCCGCGGTTCGGGATCAACCTGGCGGCGAATTCCAACTTCCGCCAGGGCTATCCGTTCCCGCAAGCCGTCCGGACACCGTCGCGCGCTAATGCGGCGGGGGTGGCCGACGTGCTGCTGGATCCGCTCGGCGACGTGCGGCATCCGAACGTGGCCGTCGTCGATTTCCGTGCCGACCGGCCGATCACGCTGGGCGGTTCGAAGAGGGTGGTGCCCAGCATCGAGATCTTCAATCTGGGCAACGTGAACACGGTCCTGGCCCGCCGGCGGCTGCAGGCGGCCTCGAACGCGAACCTGATCAGCGGCATCGTCGCGCCGCGCGTGATTCGGTTCGGCATGCGCATCAACTGGTAACAGATCCCGCGGTCGCTCTCCTCCAGGGGCGGGGCGTTCCCGCCCCTTTTTTTTATTCCTCGGGCCGGCGTTCGAGATCGAGCTTCACTCTGGCGAGCGGCGATTCGGCAAAGAACTTCACCAGGCTCCCCGGCTGCGCCGCCCGGCCGGTCAGCCGGTCGAATTCTTCAGCGGGGAGGATGACGACAGCCTCCTTGTCCTGGCGAGTCACCCACTGAGGCCCTTCCGACCGCGCGCGCCGAAAGACCTCGCTGAACCGCGCCTTGGCAGTCTGCAGCTGCCAGGCGGGCGGACGCGCGGGCCGACGGCCAGCGACACGCGATACACCCTTCGAACGCCTCACCTGTTGTCCGCGCATTGGGACGGCCTCCCCCAGCTCCAGATAGCTACGTTGCGGTGGTGCGGGAACGCTGGCTCGTTGTCGCTGGATCTTCTCTCCAGGCTTGATTGCGTGTCTACCCGATTCGCCGATCGGCAGGCTCAGGGCAGCCGGGTCCGGCTGACGATGATCGTGAGGCCGCGAGCCCACGTGCCGGTCGTGTAGCGGAAGGTTCCGACGCCGGTGTTGATCGCCTGGAACCATTGGCCTGTCGTATCGCTGTAGAGCAGAATGTCCGACCGGCTGTCCGTGTTCAGGTTCGTGACGTGGACCTGCCATCCCGCCGACCATCTGCCGTTGAAGTTGCCGACATCGGTGACCTCATACCAGTCCCCCGTCTCGGCGTTGTAGAGGAAGAGATCAGCGGCAACATTGTCATCGAAAAATCCCACCCGAATCGTCCAGCCCGGACTCATCCTGCCGCTCGAATACCTGAACCCGCTGCCCGTGTTCGTGCAGAAGAAATAGTCACCCGTCGTCGAGCGGTACAGGAAGATATCGGTCAGCCCGTCGCCGTTGTAGTCGCCGGGATAGATCTCCCAGAAGTTGGACCAGGATTCGCCGACGTACGTGAAGCCGGCGCCGCCGTCATTCGTCGCCCGGTACCATTGGCCGGTCGAGCGACTGAAGAGAAAGAAATCGGCCAGGCCGTCCCCGTTGAAGTCAGCGGCGTACAATTCCCAGTCGGGCGACCAATCGCCTCTGTAATAGGTGAACTCGCCGGTTCCCGAGCCGGCGCTGAGGCATTTGTACCAGGTCCCGGTCGTTGCGTTGAACAGAAACACGTCCGACTTGCCGTCCCCGTTGAGGTCGATCACGTAGGGCGTCCAGCCGACCGACCACAATGACGTGAAGTAGGTGAAGCCTCCGGTCCCGTTTGCGATTGCCTTGTACCAGCGGCCACTCGACGGGGCGTAGAGGAAAAAGTCGGTCCTGCCGTCGCCGTTGAAATCGCCCGCCTGGATTCGCCAGCCGGTCGACCAGTTTCCGCCAACCGGGGAGAACCCGCCCTGCGCATCTCCAAGCTGAACGGACCAGTCGCCGGTCGACGGGCCGTAGGTGAAGACGTCCGGGGTGGAGTCTCCGTTGAAATCGATATGGCCGATCGACGGCGCAGACGATGCGGGCGCCGCACTTTGCGAGATCGTGACCGTCTGTCCCGCGACCGTCAGCGTGCCGCTGCGGGCGCTGCTGGTCGAATTCGAGGCCACCGAATACGAGACGGTTCCGTTGCCGCTGCCCGCGCTGCCCGAGCCGATCGTGACCCAGCTCACGTTGCTCGTCGCCGTCCACCCGCAGCCCGTACCGCTTGTGACGCTGACGCTGCCCGACCCGGACGTCGCTCCGAACGCCTGGCTGGTCGGCGTAATCGAGTACGAACAACTCGGCGCTGCCGCTCCCTCGGAGACGATGGCTATCGTGCCGTCCCCCGCGTTGCCGATGTACGCGACGCTCGCGGTTTCGTCGATGACGAGATCGTGCGGTAACGACCCCAGCGGCACCGTCACGGCCGTCCACCCGGTGGGATTGACGACGGCAACCGCATTGCCGCCCCCCTCGGTCACGAATAGACGATGGCTTGTTCGATTGACGGCGACCAGACCGATGTAGGTCTCGCTCGACAACCCGATTTGCACCTGGACTTCTGCGATGAAGGCGCCGGTGCTGCTGTTCAACACCTGCAGGCCGTTGAAATCGCCGACCAGGTTGCCCGGAACGGAGACGTACAGCCGGCCGGCCCCCGGATCGACGGCGAGCCCCCAGACGTTCGCCCGCGTCGGCCGCCATGTCTCGATGACCCTGCCGGACGTCCCGTCAATCACACTGATAGTGCCGCTCTGCTGGTTGGCGACGTAAATGCGATCGATGGTCTCGTCGATGGTCACGCCGACCGGGCGTGAGCCGACGCTGATGGGTGTTGCACCGGCGGACACCCGGCTGCCATCGACGACACTAACCGTATCCGCATGGACGCTTCCGCTCGTCACGTACACACGATGCGTCGTGCGATTGACCGCGATCCGGCCCGCCCCCGCGTATCCCAGATCGATCTGCGTCACACGGGATCCGGACACCGTACTCAGGACGTGCAACGTCCCACGGCCCTGCAACACCGTGAGGACGTAAAGCTGCTTGAGATCCGGATCGACCGCGACCGACCAGGGCCGGTCGCCGACCAGCCAGGTCGCGAGGATCTCGCAACTGGCGGGATCGACGACGGTGACGGTACCGGCAGCGTAGTTGGCCACGTACAGTCGCTTGCTGGCCGAGACGCCGTCATAGGCCAGACCCGCGCTGACGGTGCCGAGCGGAATGCGGCCCGTTGACGTGAGGGTGTCCGTGTTCAGGATCGTCAGGCCATCGAGGAGCGTGTCGGTCACGTACGCACGCCGGCCGGTCGCGTCGATCGCGATGGACGAGGGAAGGCGTTGCACGGCGATCTCGGACGCGACAGGCGCGCCATCCGCCGTCCAGACGCTCACGCGATTGGCGCCGGCCTCGGTCACGTAAAGTCGCCCGCTCCCCGAGTCGACCGCGAGCGCGCTCGGACTTCGCAGATCGTAGATCCGGCCGATCTCCGCAGGCCTGGAACGGGCGATGTCGATGATCGACACGATGCCGCTGCCCGAAAAGGCCGCGTACACGCGCGAGCCGTCGACCACCGCAATCGCCTTCGGCGAGACCGCCAACGAGAGCAGAATGTCACTGACAGACGTCCCGTCGATGACGAGGACCTGGCTTCCGGACGTGACGACGTACGCCTTGTGGGTGGTCGTGTCGACGGCTATTGCCCCGGCCGCTCCGTTCAGCTCGACCGTGTCGAGAACGGAGGCCGTCGTGGCATCAAGCACGGTGACCGCGAAACTGCTGGCGACGTACACGCGATTCGCGCCCGAGTCGACCGCGACGCTCAGCGGGTTTCGCGCCACGGTCACCGTCGCCGCGACGGCCGGCGGATTGGCGGCGCCGTCGATGACCGAGACGGTCCCGGCGTCTGCGTTCGTGACGTAGATGCGATTGCGCGCCGAGTCGACCGCGAGTCCTTGATCGATTCCATTGAGGCCGGCCCCGACGGCGACGGTCGCCACAATGGCGGACGTGCGCGCGTTGACGACACTGACCAGATTGGTCGGCTGTCCGGCGTTGATTCCAACGTCCCCGTAAAGCGCGCGATGAACCACATACAGCCTGTCGGTCGCAGGATCGAACGCCACAGCAGTCGGCCCCGCTGCAGACGGGAGCGGGCCGGCGGCAAACGGGCTGGTGCAGGCCCGGACCCCTCGTGGCTCCGCACTGCCTTGCGCGACGCCGTGGGCCGCAAGCCCCGCGACGTACACGCACGTCAACAACGCGATGCGGGCAGAACTGTTCATGGCCAGGTACTCCTCACGTCACGCGCAACACATTCACTCGGCATCGACGTCACCGCCGGTACGGCCAATCGATGGCACGCGTGGTCGTCGATCACCGCAGCCGGAGTTGATGAGCAATCGTCGCGCCACGTTCGCGAAACGAGCATTCGGCGGAAACGCCGACGCCAGCGTGTCGATCGACGGGCAACTCGCGGAAGCAATATGCGCGCGGGGCCCCGGAGCGCGGCTTCGGTTCCTGTGCCGCTGTGAGACGCCGCGCCAGAGACGCTCACGCGGGCGAGGCGGGACCGATCGTCGTGGCGAGCGCTAGAGTCGCATCATGTCTACTGCGGGCAGAAGTGCCCGATCGCGGGTGACGCAGGGGTGCCCTGCATGCACATCGGTTCGTGAGCCATGGAGCCGCACACGCTCGCGCCCCGCATCATGATCATCATGATCGCCGCGTGAGTCGTATGGTGATCGCTGGAGTTCCTGGTTGCCGGACGTCCGTCAATCGTGTGCGAGACGCGTGATCCGCTGCCAGCGTTCGCCGATCGCGGCACGGACGCGCGCAAGGGCCGCCGGATCGTCGAGCAGCGCGCGGAACCGGCCCTGTGCCCGCAGGTACTCCTCGAGATCCGCTTCCGGCGGCACGACCGTCAGACGCCACGGTCGCCCCGGCTCCACCTCGACCAGTGGAAACACGCGCGTGGCGACCGCCAGACGGGCGACCTTCATCGCGTCTTCAGAGGGAATCTTCCAGCCCGGTGGACATGGCGCCAACAGGTGCACGAAGCGCGTGCCCCGGATCTGCGCCGCGCGCTGCAGCTTGGCCACGAGATCGTCCGGATACGCCACGGTGGCCGTCGCGACGTACGGAACCTCGTGCGCCACCATGATCTGCGCCAGGTCCTTTTTCGGCCGGTCTTTCAGGTGCGCGCGCGGCGTGGTCGTCGTCCACGCTCCCAGGGGCGTCGCGGAGCTGCGCTGCACCCCGGTGTTCATGTACGCCTCGTTGTCGTAGCAGATGTAGAGGATGTTTTCGTTGCGCTCGGCCGCGGCCGAGAGCGCCTGGATCCCGATGTCGAACGTGCCGCCGTCGCCGGCCCACGCGCAGACCGTCGTCTCCGTGTCCCCCTTGAAGTCGAGCGCGGCGCGAACGCCCGATGCCGCGGCCGCCGCGGACGCAAACGGCGTGTGCATCAGCGGCACACCGGCGGCGCTGTAGGGCGCGGGCCCGTCAATCACCGACCAGCAGCACGCCGGGACGACGAGGATCGTCCGCCGCCCGAGCGCCTTGAGCGCCAGCCGCATCGCGAGCGCCGCGCCGCACCCGGCGCACCCCAGATGACCGGCGGCCATCACCTCGTCCGACGGGATTGAGAAATTGACGTTCTGCACGTTTGCCAACCTGACCCAGAACCATCTGACGGGCCGCGCGGCGGCGCGGGCCTCCCATTCTGCCCACGGCCCACTGCCTACTGCCTACTCTCTTCAGGCAGGCCCACCCACATCGTGTCCTGCTCCGGTGCGTCGCACCGCCTCGTGTACTCGACGACTTCCCGAATCGTGTCGGGCGTCACATCGCATCCTCCCAGGCCCCCGACGAACGAAAACACGGTGGGCGCCTTCCGGATGTTGCACAGCGCCGCCCGGATCTCCGACGCCATGATGCCGCCGCACCCGAACGAGATATTCCGGTCGAACACGGCGACCTTGCGCGCGCGGCCGAGGGCGATCCGCACCAGATCGAAGGGGAACGGCCGGAACAGGTGGATCTTCGCCATCCCCACGTGGATGCCCTGCGCTCGGTACTCCTCGATCACCGTTCGCGCCGTGCCAGCCACCGTTCCCGACGTCACGAGCACGATCTCGGCGTCGTCGAGGTGCAGCATCTCGACGAGCGGATGGGAGCGCCCGAAGATCGCCCCATACTCGCGCGCCGCCTCTGCGGCGAGCTGCTGCGCCCGCCGCATCGAGTGCTCGATGCGCGCGCGCAACTCCAGATACCCCTCTGCGGCGACCATTCCGCCGAACGCACGCGGATCGTCCACGGACAGCGCATAGGCCGGCGTATAGGGCGGCAGAAAGCGGTCGACCAGATCCTGATCGGGAATCGAGACCGGCTCGCTGGTATGCGAGAGGAAGAACGCGTCGAGACAGACCATGGCGGGCAGCAGCGAGCCTTCGGCGACTCGAAACGCCTGGATGATCGTGTCCAACACCTCCTGCGAATCCTCGCAGTAGTACTGAATCCAGCCGGTGTCACGCTGCGACAGGCTGTCGGTCTGATCGACGAAGATGTTCCACGGCGCGCCCAACGCTCGATTCACGTTCGCCAGGACGACCGGCAGCCGCGCGCCCGCGCACCAATGCAGCATCTCGTGCATGTACGCGAGGCCGTGCGATGAGGTCGCGGTGAAGGCGCGCAGCCCCACCTGCGAGGCGCCGGCGCACGCCGCGAGCGCCGAATGCTCGGATTCGACGGCGATGAAGCGCGACGACAGCCGTCCGTCCGCGCACATTTCGGCCAGCAACTCGACGACGCCCGATGAAGGCGTGATGGGATAGGCCGCGATGACGGCTGTCCGGCTGCGCTGGACGGCGTACGAGATCGCGTGCGTCCCTTCGATGACCTTCATTGGTTTGCGGTGGGGCCCCACCCCCACCGCCTCCCACGGCTCGCTCGCGCTCGCCGCGGCGATTCGTGACAGCAGGCCGCTTGGTGCAACACTCTAGGCCTCCGGCACCAGCTCGATCGCCGCGCGGGGGCACTCCTCCACACAGACGCCGCACCCCTTGCAATGCGCGAGATCGATCTGATACGCCGCGCGCCCCGGGTCGAACCGCACGGCGACGTCGGGACAGAACACGCGGCAGTTGTCGCAGAGGGTGCATGCGCCGCAGGTGAAGCACCGCGCCGCCTCCGCGGCGGCGTGCGCCCAGGCGAGCCCTCCGATGACCTCGTCGAACCCGCGTGTGGCGCGATCACGATCGAGCATCGGCGGTCTGATGCGCGGGGCACGACGAAAGTAAAAGAAGTTCAGGTCGGCCCGTCCGACGCGATCGGCGAGCTGCTCCACCACGAGATCGCGGCCCGCGAAATGGGCGTCGATCGCGTCAGCCGCGCGCCGCCCCGACCCGATCGCGTCGACCACGGTCCCGGCCGCGGTCGCCGCATCGCCGCCCGCGAAGACGGCGGCCTGCTTCGTGCGACCCCAGCGATCGGCCGCCAGGCGGCCACGCGCCGCGTCGACCAGCGGGGCGAACCGTTCGATGTCGACCTCCTCACCCACCGCCGCGAACACCTGCTGCGCATGCATGTGAGACACGGCGGCCGGGATCGGCTCCGGCCGCGGCCGCCCGCTCGCGTCCGGCGCTCCCGGGCGCATCCGCTGAATCTCGACGCCCGTCACGCGCCCCCGGTGGCGGAGCACACGGGCCGGCGCGGCGTGAAAGATGAACCGCACGCCCTCGGCCTGCGCCTGGGCCACTTCATCCGGGTGCGCCGGCATGTCGTCGCGGGATCGCCGGTAGACCACAATCGGCTCGGCTCCGAGCCGAAGCGCCACCCGCGCCACGTCGATCGCCGTGTTCCCGCCGCCGACAATGGCGACGCGCCCGGCGAGCGCCGGCACGTGACCCCGATTCACTTCTCGAAGGAAGTCGAGGCCCGACGCGATCGGCTCCAGATCGAGATCGCGCGACCGTTGCGCCCCAATGGCGAGAAACACGGCATCGTAGTCGCGCAAGTCGCCCCACCGCAGCGTGTCCCCGAGAGAGGCGTGGCCGCGAAACTCGATGCCGAGCGCGAGGACGCTCGCAATCTCCGCGTCGAGCGGAATTCGCGGCAATCGATACGAGGGAATGCCGTAGCGGAGCATGCCACCCGGCTCGGCTGCCGCGTCGAACATGATGACGCGATGACCCCGGCGGGCAAGGTGGAAAGCACAGCTCAGGCC
>JACQTH010000042.1 GCA_016210935.1 Acidobacteriota bacterium
ATGACGTATAAAGACCGGCGGACCTGGCGGCGGATCCAGCGGGCGGGGATGGCCGGCGATTATTCCTGGGACGCTTCGGCCCGGCGGTACGTCGAACTGTACAGGAACGCCCGGCGACACGCGCCGGTCAACCCCGACGCAGTTGTGCGACGGGAGTGAAGCGAACGTCGGGCTTCGGGCTACGGCAGAATTGCCGAGGGGAAGTTGGCTGTCGCCTGCAGCCCATAGGCTGCCCGTAGCCCGTAGCCTGCAGCCCGTAGCCTGAGCCAGTGGCTTCACAGGCTCTTTTCGATTAGGAGAAAGAATGGCTTCAGACAACGTGCAAACCTTCACGGACACGAATTTCGAGCAGTCCGTGATCAAATCCGCAAAACCGGTGCTGGTCGATTTCTGGGCGGAATGGTGCGCCCCTTGCCGGCGGATCGCCCCGACCGTCGAGGCCCTGGCCTCCGAGCTGGAAGGCCGCGTGGTCGTCGGCAAGATGAACGTCGATGAGAACCCGGAAGTGCCGTTTCGCTACAGCATCCGGGGGATCCCGACCCTCTTGCTCTTCAAGGGCGGCGAGATCGTGGAATCCATCGTGGGCCTGGTCTCGAAAGACGAGCTGAAACGGATGGTCGAGAAGCATGCCTGAGGCTGCCGACATCCGCAACGTCATCATCATCGGCTCCGGGCCGGCCGGTCTGACTGCGGCGCTGTACGCGGCGCGCGCCAATCTCAAACCGCTCGTCTTCGAAGGGGCAGAGGCGGGCGGGCAGCTGATGCTGACCACGCTGGTCGAAAACTATCCGGGACATCGCGACGGCATCATGGGTCCCGACTTGATGGCCGAGATGCGGGCGCAGGCGGAGCGGTTTGGCGCCCAGCTCGTCCAGCGCGACGTCGACGCCGTCCGGCTCTCGGCGCGGCCGTTCACGGTGACGTCCGACGGCGCAACCCAGCGCAGCCGATCCGTGATTATCGCGACAGGCGCGTCCGCGCGTCTGCTCGGCCTTCCCAGCGAGCGAAAGCTCATGGGCCATGGCGTCTCCACCTGCGCGACCTGCGACGGCTACTTCTTCAGAGGCCGGCCCATCGCCGTCGTGGGGGGCGGCGACTCCGCGATGGAAGAGGCGCTCTTTCTGACGAAGTTCGCGTCCCACGTCACGGTGATCCATCGCCGCAACCGGCTGCGGGCCTCGAAAATCATGCAGGAGAAGGCGTTCGCCAACCCCCAAATCTCTTTTCTCTGGAACGCCGTCGTCGAGGACATTCTTGCCGGCGACAAGGGCGAAGTGACGGCGCTGAAGTGGCGCAATGTCGACACGAACGAGACGGGCGAGCTGGCGGTCGACGGGGTGTTCGTGGCGATCGGCCACACGCCGAACACGAAGCTGTTCGTCGGGCAGATCAATATGGATCCGAACGGCTACATCCTGACGCACTCAGGGTCGCGCACGAACGTTCCCGGCGTGTTCGCGTGCGGCGACGTGCAGGATCACGTGTACCGCCAGGCCATCACGGCCGCAGGGTCGGGATGCATGGCGGCGATGGATGCGGAGAAGTACCTCGAGGGCCTCCCGCAGCACCTTGGCGAAGCGCAGATGACGGCCTGAAGAAGGAGAAAGGAGCTACGGACCATCGATCCACCCGCCGCCCAACACTTCATCCCCTTCATACACCACGACGGCCTGACCGGGTGTGATGGCGGTTTGCGGCGTGTCGAATTCCAGCTCGAGGCAATCGTCATCGGCGCCCCGCACCGTTGCGGGCGCGGCCTCGTGCCGATGGCGAATCTGCGCGGTCACCCGTCGGCCCGTCTCGGGCGCCTCGCCTGAGATCCAATTCACGCCGCTCGCGGTGAGGCTGGTCTTCTCGAGCGCAGCGCGCGGTCCAACGACGACGGTCTGCGAGTGAGGACGGAGCTCGAGGACGTAGACCGGCGCTCGTCCGGTGACGCCGAGCCCCTTTCGCTGTCCGACAGTAAAGCGATGGATGCCGTCGTGGCGGCGAAGCGCGCGGCCGTCCTGATTCACGATCCAGCCGCCGCTCGAGGCCGCTGGCGCCCGGCGCGCGACGAAGTCGGCGTACTCGCCGTCGGGAATGAAACAGATCTCATGGCTGTCCGGCTTGGCGGCGACCGGGAGAGCGAGCTGGCGCGCGTAGTCGCGGACCGCCGACTTCTCGAGATCGCCCACCGGGAAGCGCGCGCGATCGAGCTGGGCCTGCGTCAGCGAAAAGAGAAAATACGACTGATCCTTTGCGCGGTCGGCGCCTCGCCGGAGCGTCAGGCGTCCTGATGCGCCGCGCTCGATGCGGGCGTAATGGCCCGTCGCGACGCAGTCGGCATCGAACGCGCGCGCACGATCCAGGAGCGCGGCGAACTTCAGGTCGCTGTTGCAGTGCGCGCACGGGATCGGCGTGCGGCCGGCCAGATACTCGCGCACGAAGTTCGACACGACGTGATCATCGAACTGACGCTCGAAGTTGACGATGTAGTGCGGGACACCGAGGCGGTGCGCGACGCGTCGCGCGTCGTGCAGGTCGTCCAGCGTGCAGCAGCTTCCAAAGCGGACCTCGCCCTGCTGCTGGTCATAGAGCTGCATCGACAGCCCGATGACGTCATGACTCTGCTCGACGAGCAGCGCGGCGGCGACCGAGGAATCCACGCCGCCCGACATGGCGACAACGATCCGCATGGTGTACTCGTGCGGTCACGGGACTAGGGACCAGGGACCGGGGGTCAGGGGACGGTTGGAAACAACCCACCGACCCCTGTCCCCCGACCCCCGAACCCCGTGACTATCCGACTTTCCTTGTCAGCCCCCTGAGCTTCTCCACGATTCCCGGGAGCAGTTCGACCACCGCGTCGATGTCCGCCTCGGTATTGGCGGCTCCCAGGCTGAAACGGAGGGAGTTCTGCGTCCGGTGCGGCGGGAACCCCATCGCGCGCAGCACATGCGACGGCTCGAGCGTGCCGGAGGAGCAGGCCGAGCCGGTCGAGACCGCCACGCCTTCCAGATCGAGCGCGATGAGCAGCGACTCCGCTTCGACATGATCGAAGCTGATGTTCGTGGTGTTGGGCACGCGCGGCGCGCGCGCGCCGTTGATCACCGTTCGCGACACGCGGTTCAGAATCCCGTCTTCGAGCCGGTCCCGCAGGATCGCCAGCCGCGGCCCATCCGTCGCCATTTTCGCGAGCCCCAGACGCGCCGCGACGCCCAGCCCGATGATGCCCGGCGTGTTCTCGGTGCCGGCGCGACGGTTGCGCTCCTGCTTGCCGCCGGTCACGACCGACGCCAGGCGCGTCCCGCGCCGAATCCAGAGGGCGCCGACCCCTTTCGGGCCGTAGAACTTGTGCGCCGAGATCGACAGCAGGTCGACCCCCAGGACCCGCACATCGACCGGGATCTTCGCCGTGGACTGCACCGCGTCGGTGTGAAACAAGGCCCCGCGCTCGTGGGCCAGCGCGGCCAGCTCGCGGATCGGCTGCACCGTGCCGATCTCGTTGTTGGCGTGCATGACCGACACGAGCAGGGTGTCATCCGTGAGCGCCTCGCGCAGCGTCTCGGGCGACACGATGCCGCTGGCGTCGACTTTCAACAGTGTCGTGCGCCAGCCGCGGCGCGCCAGCGCCTTCAGCGTGTTGAGCACTGCCTCGTGCTCGATTGCCGAGGCGATGATGTGGCGCCGGCCCGTCGACTCGAGCGCTTCAGCGGCGCCCCGAATCGCCATGTTGTCCGATTCGGTCCCGCCGCTCGTGAAAACGATCTCGCCGGGATCGCCGCCGACCAGCTCAGCCACGGCCGATCGCGCCTCGTCGAGCGCGGCCTTCGCCTGCTGCCCGAAGAAGTGCACGCTCGACGGATTGCCGAACTGCTCGTCGAGCGCGCGCGCGACCGCCTCGCGCACCGGCGGGGCGACAGGGGTCGTCGCGTTGTGATCGAGATAGATCCGCACTTCCCTTGCATCTTAGCATCGCCCCTAACCCTCGGCAATAAAAGGGACTAGACAATGTGGCGCGGGACTCCTAGAATCACACGACGGTCCTGAAGACGCAGGTGCGTGAACCTTCGTCACGAACCCATCGCCGGAGTTAACGAGACACATCATGTGGAAG
>JACQTH010000406.1 GCA_016210935.1 Acidobacteriota bacterium
GGTCTCACCCACCGACTCGACCAGGTGCTTCACGTTGATGGGACCGAGATGGAGCCGCATCCGTCCGCCCAGCATGCGCGAGATGTCCCTGAGATCGTCGATGAGCTGTCGCTGCGCGAGCGCGTTGCGCTCGATCGTTTCGAGCGCGTGCGCCGCACGCTCCTCCGCCACCATCCCCTGCCGCAGCATGACCGCCCACCCGAGGATCGCGTCGAGCGGCGTGCGCAAGTCATGGGAGACGGTCGCGACCAGCTCATCTCGCTGGCGCACCGCCTCCTCTGCGGCGGCACGCGCCTCCTGTGCGCGCGCCAGCAGCTCGAGGCGCTCGTCCTCGACCCTCCGGCGCTCTGCCATCATCGCCCCCAGGGTGAGGCCGGTCAGGGCGGACGCGCCGAGGAAGACCAGCAGCAGGACGAGGCTCGTCTGCACCTCCGGCTGCGCGAACGGTCCGCGGCCATACAGCGTGGAGACAATGGCCACGGCCGCGACCATCAGGGTCGCGAAGGTCGAGCCGACCTGACGGAAGCGCAGCGCACCCCAGATCAGGAACGGAAACACCAGGTACTCGAGCGACCGGTTGATCGTGGCCGGCAGCAGCCCCGCGAAGATGATGACCGAGGCGGCCAGCGTCGAGAAGGCAAACGCGCCGAACTCTCCGAATTTCTCGGGCCGCAGCGGCCGTTGCAGCCGGCTGCTCCACGCCAGGAGCGCGGGCGCCACCAGCAAGTCCCCCATCGCATCCCCAAGCCACCAGATCTTCCAGAGCGACGTGAACCGACTCCATGGGTGCACGCCGCCAAGACACAGGCTGAGATTCCCAATCGTGGCCGACACGATCGTACTGACACCCGCGGCGAGCACGGCGAGCGCGAGCACGCCGCGCACCGTCTGGAGCGAGTGATCGGGGCCGGAGACGCGCCGCAGGAGCCACGCGCCCGCCACCGCTTCCAGCGTGTTGCCGGTCGCAATGCCAGCCGCCACCAACAGCGGTTCGTTCGCCGTCGCGTTGGCGACAAAGGCGCCCAGCCACACGCCGGGCCAGACCCGGAACCCGGCCAGCAGAACCGCCGCGAGGGCAATTCCGGTGGGCGGCCACACCGCCGTGACCTGCTCCGCCACAAAGGCGGCGCTGAGGCCCAGTTTTGCGGCAAGAAAGTAGACAACGGCGAGAGCGGCGACCTGGAACAGGTACGCCGCGCGCCGCCGAGGCGGCGGGGCGAACGCTGGCATGTCCGAAGTGGACATGGGGTGACTGTGCGGCTGCCGAGAGGGTGAAGCGCTATTATCGCACTAACGGCCGAGGCAGATGGGTTTCGAGCATTCGTGATTGCACGAAATCTGCGTGGGCTGCGCACCGCCCGATAACGCTCAGCTCAGCAGTTCACTCGCTTCGATTCACGAAATGCGCAAGGTTGCAACTCACCGGCTGAACCAGTACGCGAATTTCACCAGGAAGACATCATCCGGCGGGGCGCTGAACAGCGCGCGCGCGTCGCGGCCGAACACAAACTTGCCCGGATTGGCAAAGTCCTGCCGCTCCTCTGTCCAGACGATATAGAGGGTCGACCCGAGGCGCCATTCCCAGCGAAACACCGCGTTGACCCGAAGGGACTTGAAATTGAAATCAGGATCGTCGACCGGGAAGGAGGCGCGGCCGCTCCGATCGGGATCGATGGAGTACCGGCGAGCATCGGGATCGTAGGCGAGGCGGCCGATGTCGAGCCCGTATCGAAGAAAATCGAAGGTGCCCGGGCGCGCCAGCTCCTTGAAGCCCCAGTAGTCGCCGGCGGCGAGAAGCGGTTGCGTGTAGACCTGCACCGACATGCGGGGCGTCATCGACCAGCTGGCCCGCGCCGTCATCGAGACCTGCGTCTGATCCAGATCGGAGAAGACGTAGCGCGTCCCGAACGTCTCGGTCGCCTCCGCGTCGGGGACCGCGGTCACGTACTGGGCGAGCGACCGCGAGCGGTTGATCGACGGCCCGAACGAGACATTCACGGACGAGGAGGGTTTGATGGTGATATTGGCAGACGTGTTCAGGCTCCAGCCGCCAAACTCGTTCCAGGAGTAAGACGGCCCCACGCCGAACGAGATGCGCTTGCGTGAATCGCTTTCCAGGAACGTCGCGAGAAAGCCGCCGGCCGGTTCCGTTGTCACTGGACCGCCGCGGGTAAGCCACGAGTCCGACGCCCGCCGGAACACCCCAGCATGCGCACCCGCGCCCCAATAGTTGAGGAATGTCGCGTTCGACGCGAAAAACCAGCCGTCAGCCTGCCGGATGCGATTGGCGTCCCAGGTCCAGAACTTCGCGGCGAAAACCATGCGCGATCGGGTCAAACGATCCGGCTCCGGCTTGCGCCAGAGAACGACCGTATGCGCGCCGCCCACGCCGGCGCGGAACGTGAACCCCGCGTCGCCCGACTCGAAGCCGGGGCTCACGCCCCAGAGCGCCGCGTTGACCTGCCAGACGCCGCTGTTCCGATTCAGGTTGATGCGATGGGCCCACCCGGACATGGAAGTGGCCTCAGGATCGAGCCGAAACGCATCCGGGCGCTGAAAGTACCGCTGCGACGCGCGCTGGACGCGCGTGACCGCCGCCGGCGTCCCCGAGACGCGGCTGCCGGCCACCATTCCGGTCACCACCCAGTCCTTCTTGCGATCGAGGTAGATGTAGCCGTCCGTGCCCAACACCTGTGCGCGCCGAAGGAGAACGTCCGCAAGGCTTCGCTCGCTCAGATCGCGATCGACCAGCGTGCTCAGGATCCCGGCGCCGCCTCTCGGGAATTCACGCTGAAGCCGTCCGACGAAGTAGTTCGTGAGTGGCTCGACCTCGGCGCGGTTCCGGTCGACGCCGGAGAGCTGCGCGTGCTCACGGCTCGTGACGGCGTCGAGCAGCCCGATGTTCCACCCTTTCCGGCTCTTCCCGGTTAGTTTCACGGCGCCCAGGATGGTCGATGCGGGCGGTCGATCAACGAACGGCGCCGACGCCGAGCCCTGCGGCGGACGCCCAACGCGCCGGGAGTAGAAGATCATGGGGTCCGCGTTGTTGAATCCCCAGAACGAGTTCGATCCGCCGCGCCCGAAGTTCTGGAAAATCTGGGCGCCCTCGATGAAGAACGGGCGCCGTTCCTGAAAGAAGGTCTCGAAAGCCGTGAGATTGACGACCGCGGGATCGACTTCGACCTGACCGAAATCAGGGTTGATCGCCGCGTTGAGCGTGAAGTTGCTCGTCAGTCCGTACTTCAGATCGAGTCCGACGCCGCCGAACATCCGGGATCCATCGTTGAACGGATTGCCGGCCGCCGAGGGCTCGATGAATTCGGCCCGTGCCACCGTGTACGGCAACACCTCGAGATTGCGCGGCGGGTCGATGCCCGTGATGCCGGTCAGGTGCGTCATCCGGGACGCCAGGCCGTTCTCCTTCTTCGGCACCAGCTGCAGGAAGGATGTTTCGTTGCGCCGCCGGATAAAGCGCGCCGCATTGATCCCCCACGCGTCGTGCTCGCCCCTGGGGAACCGGAGTTGAGAGAACGGGATCCGCATCTCGGCGGTCCATCCCTCATCGTCGACCGACACAGCGGCATCCCAGACCGCGTCCCACGACTCGTCCGTCCAGGTGTCGTTGTAGATGATCGAATCGTGCAGCGTCCCGGCGGCGTTGATGCGGAACTGGGCGCCGGTCAGATGATCGTGATGCGGATCGAGATACAGCGTGAACCAGTCGGCGTCGTCGCCCGCGTCGCGACGATCGAGGCGGCGGACGATCTTGTCGGGCTCGGTATCGAAGAGCCGGACGCCGACATACAGCGCCGATCCGTCATAGACGATGCGGAGCTCGGTTCGCTGGGTCGCCGGTTTTCCTTCGTCCGGATCGCGCTGCACGAACGCCGTGGCCGGGCTGGCGGCCCGCCACGCTTCATCGTCCAGGTGGCCGTCGAGTCTGGGGGCGTTGGTGATGCGGATGGCGTCGACGCCCGGACCCGGCTCATGTCCCTCGGATCTGGCGTCGATCGGGAAGTTCAGGATGGCGACGATGGGCAGACACACGAAAGCCCGTCGAATGGGCTGGGGCCGCATTTTCCCCATTAGACGCCATTTCGCGTCCGGGAGTTTGGGGGATTCGTTATAATCCGGCCCTTCACCGCTTCCGCACGAAGTAACGTAGCGCAGGCCTTAGGCCGCGCGAGGGCACAGCTCGAATTCGCCGCGATCGCGCGGATGCGCAGCCTGCCGGGTTCGAACATGAACGCAGAGGACCTCCAAGCGTTCTTCGATCGGCGACAGGAAGCCTGGAACCGGCAGGACCCCGACGGTCTGATTGGCGGTTACCACGATGACGCCATCATCGAGAGTCCTGTCTTCGGCGTGGTGCGGGGACGCGCCGCCATTGCCGAGCAGTACCGATCCTGGTTCCGCACGTTTCCGGATTTCACATTTGCGCGTGAAGAGCTGATCATTGACGGGCTGCACGCGGCGCAGACGGCGCGTTGCTCGGCCACCCACACGGGCGAGCTGATGGGATTGCCCGGATCCGGGCGCCGGATTCTCTTCACCGCCGCGCTCTTCTATCGGTTCACGGATGGCGGCCTCATCGTGAACGAGCGGCGGATCTACGACTTCACCGGATTCCTGATGCAGCTGGGGGTTTTGAAGGGCAAGCTGCGATAGCCTGAGACTCCCGGGATTTGGGATTTGGGATTCGCTGGTTGACATTCCATGAAACATCCGAATCCCGAATCCCGA
>JACQTH010000407.1 GCA_016210935.1 Acidobacteriota bacterium
CCATTGGAGCGTCGAATGACGGGCCGGCCCCCAGCCCCCGGATTGTTTCTTTTCTCTCCGGCCCCCGGCCCCAGGTCCCCCGCCCCCGTTGTGTTATGCTCCAAGGCCGCGTGTTCGGCAACGTCGTGTCGACGCAGAAGAACGCCAAGTACGAAGGGGCCAAGCTTCTGCTCGTGCAGCCCATCACCGCGGAGGGTGAGTCACAGGGGACTCCGATACTCGCCATCGACTCGGTTGGAGCAGGTATCCACGAGCGCGTCCTGGTCGTGCTCGAAGGTCGTGCGGCGGGCGAAGCGCTTCGCAGGAAGATGGCGCCGGTCGACTCCGCGATCGTTGGTATCATCGATCGGATTGACGTGACGCACACAGAAACGAGAACGGACGGAGCAAGCTCCGCCCCTGCGGTTACGGGGCAGCCGGCGCCGAAAAAGACTCGCCGGCGGATGCACGATGACTGAGGACGAACTCAGGGCGCTTGTGCGTGACGCGGTGGCGCGGCATCTCGGCCGGTCCCGAGCAGAGCCCGCGGAATTCGCGCGGGCACCTGTCGGCCCCGTCCCGGGGACGCCGGCCGCGCGACATCCGAGCCACCTGCTGCTCCCGATCCTCCCGGGCAGCGAGATGGGCGGCCCGTGTCTGATTGAGCCGGTCGTCAGGTGCACGCACTGCGGGTACTGCCAGTCGTACGGCCATTGAACGGACCGACGTCTCCCTCCAAACCCGCCATTCTGATCACGCGCCGCATTCCGTCGGCGGTGATGTCACGGCTCAGAGAGGCGTGCGAGATCGATCTCTATACGGGGGACCGGGCGATCGCCCGATCCGAGCTGATTGACCGTGTGCGGGAGAAGCAGGGGCTCGTCTGCCTGCTGACCGATCAAATCGACCGCGGGGTCATCGACGCGGCGCCGTCGCTGCGCATCATTGCGAACATCGCCGTGGGCTACAACAACATCGACGTCGAGCATGCCCGCGTCCGCGGCATTGTCGTGACCAATACGCCCGACGTGCTGACCGAAGCGACCGCAGACTTCACGTGGGGCCTGATTCTCGCGATCACGCGCCGCATCGTCGAAGGCGATCGACTGGTTCGCCGGGGCGAGTGGAAGGGTTGGGCATTGGATTTCATGCTGGGATCGGAACTGCGGGGAAAGCGGCTCGGGATCATCGGCATGGGCCGCATTGGGCAGGCCGTCGCCGCGCGCGCGCCCGCGTTCGGGATGGCCGTCGCGACCAGTTCGGATCGCCCCTTTACGGCTCGTTTGCGGCCGGAGGGACCCGATCTCCCGAAGATCGCGTCCGTCTCCTTCGACGAGCTGATTACGACCTCTCACGTGCTGACGATTCACGTTCCGTTGACCGGCGAGACGACGCATCTCATCGACGCGCGCGTTCTGGCCAGGATGCGGCGGTCTGCCTATCTCGTCAACACGTCTCGCGGTCCCGTGGTTGACGAGGCGGCGCTCGGGTGGGCGCTTCGCGAGGGGCTCATCGCCGGCGCGGCGCTGGACGTGTACGAACGCGAGCCGGAAGTGCACCGGGACCTTCTCGGCCTGGAGAACGTTATCCTGGCGCCGCACCTGGCGAGCGCGACCATCGAGACCCGGACGGCGATGGCGGATCTCGCCGCGACGAACGTGTTGCGCGTCCTGGCCGGCGATCAGCCATTGACTCCCGTGAACCTGTGAGCGTGTGAATTGGTCACCAGCTCACCAATTGGACATATGAAGGTCGACCCCGACCGCGTCGAACAGATTCTGCGCATGCTGCGGCTGGCGATTCGTCGATACGAAGAGCCGGCCGTCGAGAAGATTGCCGACGAGCGGACCGAGGATGCGTTTCAGGTGCTGATCGCGACGCTGCTCTCCGCCAGGACGCAGGACGCGACCACGTACGCGGCGTCTGAGCGGTTGTTCGCGAAAGCACGAACGCCGCAGACGCTGGGAAAGCTGACGGTGAGGCAGATCGAGCGCCTCATCTACCCGGTCAGCTTCTATCGCAACAAGGCGGGCCACATCAAGCAGACCTGTCAGCTCCTTCTGGATCGGTTCGGCGGCGGGGTGCCAAAGACGCTGGAGGAGTTGCTGACGCTGCCTGGGGTGGGACGCAAGACCGCCAACCTGGTGCTGATTCTCGCGCATCGAAGCCGCAAGAACATCTGCGTCGATACGCACGTACACCGCATCAGCAATCGACTTGGATGGGTCCGGACCAGGACGCCGGAGCAGACGGAGCGGGCGCTCTACGGCGTCGTGCCGCCACGGTGGTGGGCCGATGTGAATCTCTTCCTGGTGACGTGGGGACAGCAGGTGTGCCGGCCGGTGCGGCCCCGGTGTTCGATCTGCGCCATCAGCCGGTTGTGCCCGCGCGTTGGGGTGGAAGCGCGGAAGATCTGACTCCCGCCTCGATGGCCGCTGCGGCTTCCGGATATCGCGTCTTGAACTCCTCGGTGTAGTCGCCCGTGATCGGCTCGCCGAGCTGATGTTTCAGCACGACCGCGTTCGCCACGGCCTTCGACGCGAAGTGGTTGTTCAGGTAAAGATACATCTTCTTCACCAGCGTCCGGACGGCTGACGCCGTCGCGGCGAACGGCTTCAATTCATCTGCGGAGTACAAGTAGTCGTAGCGCTCGTCGGCGTGCGCGTGCCGCCACCATTTCTCCACGTTCCGGCCGTGGAGGCGCAGGTAGTAGAAGCCCTTGACGTTCGGCAGGTAGTTCTGACGAATCGAGAAGCGGAATTTCGGCTCGTCAATCTGCGTCCAGGCGGCGCCGAATTCGTTCAGCAGCGCCAGCGTTGGCGCGAGATCTTCACTCCAGCTCCGGTGTCGCAATTCCACCGCGACCGGAACGTCACGAAACGCGTCGATCAGCCAGCGCAGGTACTCCCGCGAGGAGTCGTCGGCCTTGAAGCTGGGCGGGAACTGCGCCAGCAGCGCCCCGAGTCTGCCCGCGGACGCGATCGGATCGAGCCCGCTGCGGAACGTGTCGAGATCGGCCTGGCTCACGATCGGCACGGTGTCGGCCGGCGGTTCGGCGGCGGCGTCCTCCGGCGGGAGGGCCTTCAGCGCGCGCTGCTGGACCATGCGCGGGTGGGTGAAGGTCTGATGCAGCTTCAGCGAGAACTCGAAACCGGGCGGAGTCCGGCGCACCCAGCTCGCCGCCATGTCGCGTGTGGGCGGCCGATAGAACGTGGCATTGATTTCAACGGTATCGAAGTGCTCCGCGTAATAGGCGAGCTCGTCGAATTTCCTGGGACGCGCGCCTCGTGGGGGATAGAACACGCCGGTCCAGGTCCCTGGGCCCGAAGGATAGTTCCACCCGGACGTGCCGATTCTGACGATGCCTGAGGGCATAGAGTGCCTAGGGTGCCCAGGGTGCGTAGAGTGCTCGGAGCGCAAGACAGGATGTCTGCAGAGTTGCCGCACCCCAAGGCACTTCAGGCACTCTACATCCGTTCGTACGCCGCCTTGTCGTAGCCGAAAACCACTTGCGACCCTGTAATCAGGATCGGTCGCCTGATGAGGTTCGGGTGCTTCGTCATCAAATCGATGGCTTCCTTCTTGGACTTCGGCAGCGGCCGCTGCTTGAACACCGGGCTTCGCGTGCTCACGTACTGGAGAAACCGATCGCGGTCAACGTGTTTCTCCAGAAACTTCCGCGACGGTGGATCCCGGTTGAGGTCGCGTTCCTGGACCTCAATCCCCTTCTTCTCCAGATGACCTCTGGCGTTGCGGCAGGTCGTTCACGTGGGCTTCCAGTAGAATGTGAGTTTGGCCATAAGAAGCTCTCAGCGATTAGCTATCAGCTGTCAGCAACGCCAGCATGAATCGCAGAATGATAACTGAGAACTGCTCGCTGCGAGCTGGAAGCCCGCATGCTCGAGAGTGGAAATCTGAAGCGTTCCCTTTTGGCGCTGATCGCTGACAGCTGAGAGCTGATAGCTGAGAGCTCTGCTCCGTGCTGGTCATCAACGAGATCTTCTATTCCATCCAGGGTGAATCCACCTACGCCGGGTGTCGCTGCGTGTTCGTCCGATTGACGGCCTGCGACCTGCGATGCCGCTGGTGCGATACGCCCTATGCCTTCACCGAAGGCCGAAAGGTCGAGGTGGCCGACGTCGCGGCTCAGGTGCTTGGCTACGAGTGTCCGCTCGTCGAGATCACGGGCGGCGAGCCCCTGCTGCAGAAGGACGTCTATCCCCTGATGCACGAGCTGCTCGAGGCCGGCCGCACCGTCTTGCTCGAAACAGGCGGGCACATCAGCCTGGCGGACGTGCCGCCGGGCGTCGTGAAAATCATGGATATCAAGTGCCCGGGCAGCGGGGAAGCGGCGCACAACGAGTGGAGCAACATCGATCGACTGTCGCCGCGCGACCAGGTGAAATTCGTGATCCTCGATCGAGGGGACTACGAATTTGCAAGCCGGACGCTGCGCCACTACGATTTGCCCGGCCGCGTGGCGGCCGTGCTCTTCTCGCCGGTACACGGGGAACTGGATCCGAAACAGCTTGCGGCCTGGGTCCTGGAGGACGCGCTGCCGGTGCGCGTGCAGCTGCAGATCCACAAATACATCTGGGGCGGCGATGCGAGAGGAGTATGAGGGCTGGTAACTGTTTACCGGGGTCGCCGACGCATTCCGGTAAACGTTACTAGTTAAGGGCTTGTGGAACTGGCTTACGGGCCGCTGCGCTGGGAACGGCAGAAGGGCCATGCGTAAGTCCTTTGCTAGTAATTGTTTACCGCTCACTGATCGAAGGCGGTAAACAATTACCCCTGAAGCCGGAATCCCGAAGCCCGAAGTCTGAAGCCCGAAGCCTGTGAAAGCGGTCGTCCTTCTCAGCGGCGGGCTCGACTCGGACACCGCAGCCGCGGTGATCAAAGCCGAAGGTTTCGACATCCACGCGCTCACGGTGCGGTACGGGCAGCGCCACCAGGCTGAAATCGACGCGGCGCGCGCGGTGGCGCGTGCGCTCGGGGTGCAGGCGCACCGTGAGATTGACATCGATCTCGCCGCGTTTGGCGCTTCGGCGCTGACGACGGACGCGCCCGTCCCGAAGGATCGGCCGGCGGCCGGCGGTGACGACATCCCGTCCACTTACGTGCCGGCCCGCAATACCGTCTTCCTGTCATTGGCGCTGGCGTGGGCCGAAGCGCTCGGCGCGCGCGATCTGATTATCGGCGTGAACGCGCTCGATTACTCCGGCTATCCCGACTGCCGTCCGCAGTATCTGGCGGCGTTCGAACGGCTCGCGCGGCTCGGCACGAAAGCCGGCGTCGAGGGCACGGAGTTCCGCATTCATGCGCCTCTCCTGCATCTGACGAAGGGCCTCATCATCAGGAAGGGGATCGAGCTCGGTCTGGATTACAGTCTCACTCACAGCTGCTACGATCCGGGACCGCGCGGGGCGCCGTGCGGCCAGTGCGACAGCTGCCGGCTGCGGGCAAAAGGCTTTGCGGAGGCCGGGGTGGAGGATCCGCTCGTGCGGAAGTTCTCTTAGCGCATCTTTCCGGCCCCTGGTCCCTCGTCCCTGGCCCCTTTTTTCTGTCATGACCGAACGTCTCTATTACACCGACCCTTATCGCACCGAATTCGACGCGACCGTCCGATCGATCGGCACCCTGGACGGGCGCACGGCCGTCATCCTCGATCGGACGGCGTTTTATCCGACATCGGGCGGGCAACCGTACGACACCGGTCTGTTGAACGGCGTCCGCGTAGTCGACGTGATCGATCAGGACGAGGGCGGCATCGCCCACATCATCGATGCCATAGGGGCGGTTCGCGAACCGCCCCTACTACGTACCGGCGATCGCGTCCACGGTGTGATCGACTGGCCCCGCCGGTTCGAGCATATGCAGCAGCACACGGGACAGCATCTGCTCTCGGCGGCGTTCGAGCGCGTGGCTTCCGCCAGGACCGTCAGCTTTCATCTCGGCGCGGACACGTCGACCATCGACCTCGATCGCGAGCTGGCGATCGAGGACGTCAAACGCGCGGAGGACGAGGGGAATGCCGTCGTCTGGGAGGACCGGCTGGTCACGATCCGGTTTGCCGGCCCGCAGGACGCGAAGGCGCTGCCGCTTCGCAAGGAGCCGCTCCGAACGGGCACGCTGCGGATCATCGAGATCGCGGATTGCGACGTGTCCGCCTGCGGCGGCACGCACGTGACCCGCACGGGGGCGATAGGAATCATCAGCGTGGCAGGATCCGAGCGGTTTCGCGGCGGCCTCCGCGTCTCGTTCGTCTGCGGTGTCCGGGCGCTTCGATCGCTCCGCAGGTTGTCGGATGCGGTCAGCGGCAGCCTGCGATTTCTGTCGGTCGCGCCGGACGAGCTGCCGGCGGCCATCGAGCGGGCCCAGGACGAGAACAAGGCGCTGAAGCGCGAGATCCGACAACTGCGCGAGAAGCTGGCGCCGCACGAAGCGGCGGCGCTCGCCGCCGGCGCCCGGCGCGTCGGCGATCGGGCGATCGTCGCGCGGTCGGTGGAAGGCGCCGATGCGACGGCGCTGAAGGCGCTGGCGAGCGCGATCACGGCACCCAACGGTTATGCCGTCGCGCTGTTTTCCGACACCGCGCCGTTCCTGGCAGTCATCGCTCGATCCGCCGACGTCGAGATCGATGCGTCCGCGGTGCTGAAATCGCTCCTGGCGCGCTTTGGCGGCCGCGGCGGCGGCCGCGCGGATCTCGCCCAGGGTGGCGGCCTGCAGGGCGCGCTGCCAGAGATCCTGCGGGCGGCGGA
>JACQTH010000043.1 GCA_016210935.1 Acidobacteriota bacterium
ACCGCGAAACGACCGAATCGAGGTCCGGTTCGCCTTGTCGTACGACGCTTTGAAGATGAAGGGCACGCCCGAGCGGCGCGCGATGTCGGCGATCGACCCGGCGAGATCGACCGCATGCGGCTCGCTCTCGATCACGCAGGGGCCCGCAATCAGGACGAGCGGATGCGCCCCGCCGACGCGGACGTCACGAACGACGACCTCGGTGACGGAAGGCACGAGCACATTATATGCACTCGTGGGACCAAGCTTCAGCTTGGTCTACGCGACGGTCTCCGCCGTCGTGGACTCGACGCGCGCGAGCTTGTGGCGATAGCTCGCTTCGACGAAGCTCGCGAACAGGGGATGCGGCTGCAGGGGCTTCGACCGGAATTCCGGGTGGAACTGCACGGCGAGATACCAGGGGTGAGCCGGGAGTTCCACGATTTCGACGAATTTGCCGTCGGGCGATCGGCCGGAGATTCTCAGGCCCTTCTCCGTCAGCACCTTCTCATAGAGGCAGTTGAATTCGTACCGGTGCCGGTGGCGCTCGTGGATGAGCGTCTTGCCGCCGTAGATTCGCTGCGCGAGCGATCCGGCCGCCAGCTCGCAGGCATACGACCCCAGACGCATCGTGCCGCCCAGGTCCTCGACGCCGAGCAGATCGCGCAGCTTGTAAATCACCTTGTGCGGGGCGTCTTCCTCGCATTCCGTGGAGTCGGCCTCGATCAGACCGCAGACGTTGCGCGCATACTCGACCGCGGCCCACTGAAACCCGTAGCAGATCCCGAAGTACGGCACGCCGTGCTTCCGCGAGTACTCCGCGGCCGCCATCATCCCCCGCGTGCCCCGTGGCCCGAAGCCCCCCGGCACCAGGATGCCGTCGGCGCCCTCGAGCAGATGCCAGTTCGGCCCCTCGCCGAGCGCTTCCGCCTCGACCCAGCGGATGTTCACCTTGACGCGGTTCGCGAACCCGCCATGGAACAGCGCTTCATTCAGGCTCTTGTACGCGTCCTCGTACTCGACGTATTTGCCGACCACGTGGATCGTGATCTCTCCGGCGGGATCCTTGATCCGCTCGATCAGGTCCTCCCAGTTCTGCATCCGCCGTTCCGTTTCAGGAAGATGGAGCAGACGAAGCACGATGCGATCCAGTCCTTCGCCGGCCAGCATCAGCGGCACTTCGTAGATGCTCGAGACGTCCTTCGCCGTGATGACCGCCTCCTCGGCCACGTCGCAGAAGAGCGCGATCTTCTTCTTGATGTCCGGCGGGAGGAACCGATCGGTCCGGCACAGGAGCACGTCGGGGTGGATGCCGATCGAACGGAGATCGCGCACGCTGTGTTGCGTGGGCTTCGTTTTCAGCTCGCCCGCGGTGCCGATCCACGGCACGAGCGTCAGGTGCACGTACAACGTGTTCTCGCGGCCGACATCCTGCCGAAACTGACGAATGGCCTCGAGAAACGGCTGGCTCTCGATGTCGCCCACCGTTCCGCCGATCTCGACCAGGACGATGTCGACCTCCTTCGAGACGGCACGGATGCTGTCCTTGATCTCGTTCGTGATGTGGGGAATGACCTGAACGGTCCGGCCGAGATAATCCCCGCGACGTTCCTTCTGGATGACCGACTGGTAGATCTTCCCCGTGGTCCAGTTGTGATCGCGCGTCACGGTCGCGTTCGTGAAGCGCTCGTAGTGGCCCAGATCCAGATCCGTTTCGGCGCCGTCGTCGGTCACGTAGACCTCGCCGTGCTGATACGGGCTCATGGTTCCCGGATCGACGTTGATGTACGGATCGAACTTCTGCAGCGTGACTCGATAGCCGTGACCTTCCAGCAGGCAGCCGATTGAAGACGCGGCCAGCCCTTTGCCGAGCGACGAGACGACCCCCCCGGTCACGAAGATGTATTTCACCGGCCGTCCGCTTTGAGTGGTCAGTGATGTGCTCATACGCGCGCGACACCCGCTACCATCCGCCGGACGCGCTCCAGATCCCCCGGCGTGTCGACGCCAATCGATTCCGTGCGCGTTTCCACCACCCGGATCCGGTAGCCATGTTCGAGCGCCCGCAGCTGCTCCAGCGATTCGCTGATTTCGAGCGGCGTCGGTTCGAGCCGGGCGAGATCGAGCAGAACCGGACGCCGGTACACGTACAGGCCGAGGTGTTTGAAGGCCGCGGCGCTCAGCTGTGCATCGTTCCGGTCACGGCTGAACGGGATGGGGGCCCGTGAAAAATACAGGGCGAATCCGTCGCGATCTTTCACCACCTTGACGACGTGCGGGTCCGTGTATTCGGCCGGATCGTCGATCGCTCGACAGAGGGTGCTCATCGCCAGGGTTCGATCGGAGTCGAAGGCCTCGACGGCCGAGTCGATCGCCTGGGGATCGATGAGCGGTTCGTCCCCCTGAAGGTTCACCACGAGCTCGCACTCGAGCCGTTCCGCCACTTCAGCGACCCTGTCAGTCGCGCTGAAATGATCGCCGCGGGTCATCCGCACGTCGCCCCCGAACGACCGGACGACCGAAGCAATCCGATCGTCGTCGGTCGCGACGATCACGGTCGCGACCGACCGCGCCCGTGTCGCGCGTCGATAGACGTGCTCGATCATCGGGCGGCCGTCGATCTCGAGAAGAGGCTTGCCGGGAAGGCGAGTGGAGTGAAACCGCGCGGGGATGACGGCGACGGCCCGACCCAGCGATTCAGTCCTCTGTTCGGAAGTCCCAGGGGATACCGCAGGGTGCACGACGAATCATAGCACAACGCGGCCGCATGTTAAGTTAGACGACCGGACTCGGCAGCCCCCGCGTAGCCACGAGCCGCGCATCGTGCCCGACCAGACTCTCGAACTGTTGCGTGACCGGATTCGGCAGCTCGATCTCGAACTGCTGGCACGCGTCGCCGAGCGGGTGAGGCTCGCCCGCGAGGTCGGCGAGATCAAGCGGCAACTGAAGCGGTCGACGATCGACTACGCGCAGGAGCGCGAGGTCTTCGAGCGCGCGCGCGCCGGCGCCAGAGAGCGGGGGCTGGATCCGGCAGTGGCCGAAGACCTGTTCGCCACGCTGATTCGTGCGTCGGTGGCGGTCCAGGATGAGGACAGCCTCCGGATCGCGGCCGTCGGCGCCGGAAAACGCGCCGTGATCGTCGGGGGCGCCGGTCGCATGGGCCGGTGGCTCGGCCGGTTTCTCTCGGCGCAGGGCTATACAACCGGCGCTCTCGACCCGGCGGCAGAATCGAGCGAACGCGAATGGGCTCGAGGCGCCCTCCCCGACGCCGATCTGGTCGTCTGCTCGACACCACCGGGCGCGACGGCCGCGCTTTACCTCGAATGGCTGTCGAGCCCCCCCCGGGGGGTCGTGGTCGATATTGCGAGCATCAAGACGCTGCTCATCGAGCCCATTCGAGCGCTTCAGCAGGCCGGCGGCCGTGTCGCTTCGATTCACCCGATGTTCGGGCCCTCGACCGTGCTCCTTCGCGACGCCGACGTGGTGATCTGCGATACCGGCGACGCCGAGACGACGGCGGCCGTGGAAAAGCTCTTCACGCCAACCACCGCGCACATCGTCCGAATGCCGCTCGCGGATCACGATCGGATCATGGCGGATCTCTTGAGCCTCGCGCACGCCACGGCGATCGCGTTCGCCCTCTCTTTGCCCGAAACCGATCATCCAGTGCGCAGCACGACCTTCCAGGCGCTCGCGACGCTTGCGGCGGCGGTCGTCCGCGAGAGTCCGGACGTGTATTACGAGATTCAAGCGATGAACCCGCATTCCGCGACGGCGCTCGAACGGCTGCGTGGGGCGATCGACCGGATCGTGGAATCGGTCACGGCGCAGGATGCCGCGGGGTTCACGGCGCTGCTCGAGGAAGGGCAGCGGCGGACGGTGAGGGAGGCGAAAAGCAGCTAGGGACACGACCTACATTTGAAAATCTCTCAATCCCTCAATCAATCACCAGATTTCCAATCACCAGATTTTCAAATGGAGCCCCCTCGTCCCCAGTCCCTCGTCCCTATAAACGCACCAGCGCCGCCTGCCGGATCGCGCCAACCTTGCGGATGTCGTCCAGGGCGCGATCGAGGGCCTCCTGCAATCCGGGCTCTTCATCCACATTCACGACGCCGATCGCGCCCTGCGCGCTGCGCCCGAGGGCAAAACTCGATATGTTGATCCCGTGCCGGCCCAGGATCGTCCCGATGTCGCCAATGACCCCCGGCTGATCCCGGTTCCAGATGATGATCTGCGTCCCTTCGAGGGGCGCTTCGATGTTGACCCCGTCAAGGAGCACGAGGCGCGGCCGCTCGGGTTCGAAAACGGTGCCCTCGAGCCACCATTCGTGGTCGCTTGTGTGGAGCTTCAGCGAGATGAGGCTGGTGAAGTCGCGCGGCCGGCTGCTTCTCGACTCGATCACCTCCATGCCTCGCTGCGTCGCCACAGCCCGCGCGTTGACCATCGTGACCCCTGAAGACAATATCGGCCGAAACACTCCGACGAGCGTCGCGCTCGTCAAGTGCTCGGTCGCGCTGGCGGCAAGCTCGCCGTAATACCGGATGCCGACGGCGGTGATGTGCCCGTGTTGAAGCTGGATCGCCAGGGCGCCCATGCGTTCGGCGAGCGACAGATACGGCTTCAAACGATGGAACTGCTCCGCCGGCAGTGTCGGGAAGTTGACGGCGTTCCGCACAATTCCATCGCGGAGGAAATCGCGGACGGCCTGCGCCGTCTCGGTGGCGACCAGCTCGTGGGCCTCGCGGGTCGACGCCGCGATATGCGGGGTGGCAATGACCTGCGGAAGACCGACCAGCGCCCAGTCTTTCGGTGGCTCCTGGTCGAACACGTCCAGCGCCGCTCCTCCGACCTGCCCGCTCGCGACGGCATCGGCCAGCGCCTTCGAGTCGATCAGTTCACCGCGAGCGGTGTTGATGATGCGCACGCCGTGCCGGCATCGGGCCAGCCTGGCGGCGTCGAACATGCCGCGCGTTGCGGGGGTCAACGGCGAGTGCAGGCTCAGATAGTCGGCGCGCGCGCAGAGCTCGTCGAGCGACAGCAACGTGACGCCAAGATCAAGCGCGACCTGCTCGGAAATGTACGGGTCGTGCGCGACGACGTCCATGCCGAAGGCCCGCGCGCGGCGCGCGACCTCCTGACCGACACGGCCCAATCCCACCAGACCGAGTGTCTTTCCCGCCAGCTCGGATCCCGTGAATCGCTTTTTCTCCCAGCGATGTTGCTTCATGGCGGCGTCGGCCGCTGGAATCGATCGCGAGAGCGCGAGCATCATGCCGCACGCATGCTCGGCGACGCTGACGCTGTTCGCCCCCGGCGCGTTCATCACGACAATCCCTCGACGCGTGGCTTCGCTGACGTCGACGTTGTCGACGCCCGTGCCGGCTCGGGCAACGACCCGAAGCCGGGGCGCCGCCTCGAGGAGCTCGCGATTCACCTCCGTGGCGCTGCGGACGATGAGGCCGTCGGCGTCCGCAAGCACAGCCGTCAGTTCCTGCCGCGGGCGGCCGGGTCGAAACTCGATCGTCCATCCGCCGACAGCTTCGAGCATATCGATGGCTTGACGCGGAAGATCGTCAGCGATCACAACCTTCATATGAGACGAGTGTCTGGCTCCAGCCGAGATGTAGAGCCCGGCTTCATCGAGGCGTAGAGTCCGGCTTCAGCCGGACCAAGTATAATCAGCCGACCGACCGCACCAGGATGGTGCAAAGCGTAGAAACCTTCCGAAACCCACTCAAAAGATGCACAAGATGACGTTCTTTTCCACAGACTTTTCCACAGTTTGTGTGGAAGGGAGAACAGGTCTCTGACCTAATCATATGCCGCACTTCACTCATCTCAAGCCGCCGACCGACGGCACGCCGATCACGCGGCGTGAAGGACAACTCGTCGTTCCTGACGATCCGATCATTCCGTTCATCGAAGGTGACGGCACCGGTCCCGATATCTGGCGCGCCAGCGTGCGGGTCTTCGACGCGGCGGTTCGCAAAGCCTTCGACGGACGGCGCCGCATCGCCTGGTTCGAGGTGCTTGCCGGCGAGAAAGCCAAAGATCAAACGGGCGAGTGGCTGCCGGCGGACACGCTCGAAGCGGTCAAGGCGTACAAAGTCGCCATCAAAGGGCCGCTGACGACGCCGGTCGGCGGGGGGATTCGAAGTCTGAACGTCACGTTGCGCCAGGTGCTGGATCTGTACGCGTGTGTCCGGCCGGTCCGGTATTTTGCCGGAACCCCGGCACCCGTGCGTCATCCGGAACAGATGAACGTCGTCATCTTTCGCGAGAACACGGAAGATGTCTATGCCGGCATCGAGTGGGCGAAGGGGACGCCCCAGGCCGAGAAGATCATCCGCTTTCTGGAACGGGAAATGGGCAAGCGCGTGCGCGCCGATTCGGGCATCGGCGTGAAGCCGATTTCGGAGACCGGCACCAAGCGGCTGGTCAGAATGGCGATTCAGTATGCCCTGGCGAACGGCCGCCGGACCGTGACGCTCGTCCACAAGGGCAACATCATGAAGTACACGGAAGGGGCGTTTCGCGACTGGGGCTATGAGCTCGCGAAGGCCGAGTTCCGGAACCGGGTCGTCACCGAGGCGGAGATCACGGCGGGGGCGAGCGGCGACGGAAAACTGCTCATCAACGATCGCATTGCGGACAGCGTTTTCCAGCAGGTGCTGACCCGCACGTCCGAGTACGACGTGTTTGCGACGCCGAACCTGAACGGCGATTACCTCTCG
>JACQTH010000413.1 GCA_016210935.1 Acidobacteriota bacterium
CGTTGAACACGTCGGCCCGCAGTCCGATCTTCTTTCTCCCCTGAAGGGGGAAATACTTTCTCAGCGAGACGTCCCACTGATTCCAGTGGGGCCCCTGTATCATGCCGACCTTCGCGTTGCCCCGTTGACCGTCGGCCGCCCGCGCGAAGACGTCCGTGTTGAACCAGCGATCCTCGGAGCGCTCGCCGCCGGGCAGGCTGATCTCGCCGCCGAGATAATCGGCGCGCCGCGTGCCGGTCGAGGTGCTTCCGTCCGCGGTCAGATACTGGCCAGACTGCCACCGGGTCTTTCCGCTGATCTCCCAGCCGCCGAGCAGATACCCGGCCAGGGTGCGACGGTCGCGCAGGAACGGCACGCGGTACGTCCAGGTTGTGACCAACACGTGCCGCCGATCGTAGGACAACGGACCGATGAAGAAGTCCCGATCGAAACTCTGGTTTGGGGTGATCCCCTCGGCGGCCAGCGGATTGTCGCCGTTCCCGCTCGCCAGGCCCGTGGCCTTCGACAACGTGTAGCTGACCGTGTACGAGATGTCGCCCCTCCGCTTCGTAAGGTAGAACTGCAGGCTGTTGTAGTCCGCGAACGAGTCGCTGCGCCGCTGGCGGATGGACGAATAACCTTTGAACGGCCGCAGGAAGTTGGTGTTCGCGCGCTGGTTGCTCGGCAGTGCGGCGTTCGCCGCCAGAACCTCGAACGCCGGCTGGTTGATTTCCGGCTGCCAGAGCAGGTCCCGCCCGCGGTTGCCGACGTACGCGATCTCGGCGAAGTGCCCGCGCGGCAGCTCCCGCTGCACGCTGAGGCTGAAGTTCCACTGTTTCGGCACCTGCAAGTTGGGATCGATGGCATTGATGCCGCCCAGCACGGTGGCTGCCGACGTCCGGCCCGCCAGCGGATTGGCGAGGTTGGCGTTCTCGACCGAGACGCTGGGCACGAAGGGCGGCAGGTTGAGCTGCGAGAAGATGACGTTGCCTTCGGGCTTGTCGTAGAACAGTCCCACTCCCCCGCGCAGGACCCACGCGTCGTTGAGCGTGTAGGCCCCGCTGAAGCGCGGCATGAACAGGTGGTGCGTGTCGAAGAGACCGCGCGGCGCTCCGGTCGGAATGAGCGCCGCGGCGGCCGCGTCGACCGCTACACGACCGCGTTGATCTTCCGGAATCTCCGTCCCGGCGCGGACCAGGCCCGTATACCGGTTCGTCCCGGCCGAGGCGATGCTGCCGTTGCGGTTCAGCGTCACGGCCTGGCGCGGATCGTAGAGCGCCGGATCGAAATTCACGACGTTGTTGCCCTGCGTGTAGATGGGGCCCGCCAGCTCGTACCGCATGCCGATCTCGAGGCTCAGATTCGGGCGGACGCGCCAGTTGTCCGACGCGTACGCCGCGTACTGCGTGAAGCGGAAGAACCCGACCGGATCGTCGGCGCCTTCCGAGTACGTGCGGAAGTTGCCCAGCAGCGCGTCGGCGAATGAGAACCCGGTCGTATTCGGGTTGCCGGACGGATTGAAGTTGACCGCGCCGGTATGGGCGAACCGGCCGTTCTGATCCTTCCGATTCCGCGTGACCAGGAAGCCGACTCGCAGCGCGTGCTCGCCGCGGATCCACGTGAGGGTGTTCTGCGCCGTGATGTCCGTCGTGGGCGACAGCAGCGATCGCGACGGACCGGTCAGGCTCGCGAACCCGGAAATCGTGACGTCGGGAATCCCTTCGTCGTACCGCCCGCCGTTGTACACCTGGGGAAACGCGAAGCCGTACGTCTCCCGCTTCCAGGCATCGCCATGCGGTGGAATCCGCTGGCCGTTCCACGACGCGTTCACCTTGAGCTCGTTGATGAAGTTCTGCCGCGCGATCCACGAGTGCGCGAGCTGGTAGCTGTAGCCGGGCCGGACCCGCCGGGTCGAGATCGTGGGCAGGTTGGCGCCGATAAACGTGCCGCGCGGCTCGACCAGGTCGTACATGTCGTGCAAGTACCGCAGGTAGAACGAGTGGTGGTTGTTCAACCGGTAGTCCACCCGGAGAATATCCTCGCGATGGTCGAACGGAAAATCGAGCTGGTAGGTCGCGTTGTTGCCCGTCGGGCGGTTCGTGAACACCGCGGCCCGGGCGATCATCGCCTCGTACACTCTGGCTATCGCCCGTCCGTCGGCGGTGATGCGATCGGGCGGGATGGCGTTGCCCGGGAAGGGTTCGCCGGTCAGCGGATCGCGGATGACGACCGACCTTCCGGAAAAATCCCCCCGCAGCTCGGCGAGGGTCGGCAGCGTGCGGCGCTGCGGCGATTCCTGGCGGTCGAGCGATCGGAATTCCACGCCGCCGAAGAAAAAGAGCTTGCCCGGCATCAGCGGACCGCCGAAGGAGCCCCCGTAGGTGTTGAAATCGAGCTTGGCCTTGATCGGCTTGCCATTCGGATCGCGCGGGGCAAAGTAATTCGCGGCGTCCAGCGACTCGTCGCGGAACACTTCATAGACGCTCCCCTCGAAGCGGTTCGTGCCGCTCTTGGTGACGACGTTGATGGAGGCGCCCGAGTTGCGCCCGTAGATCGCCGAAAAGTTCGACGTCTGAATCGCGACCTGCTTGATGAAGTCGAGGCTGACGTTGTTGATCATGCTCGCGTTGGAGCCCGAGTCGAGGTTGAAGCCGCCGTCGACGGTCAGGTTGTTGCTGTTCCCGCGGGCGCCGTTGATCGTCTGGCCGCCTGTTCCAAGGCCGCTCGTCACGGCCATCTGATCGTCAGCCAGCGCCACGGCCCCCGGGATCAGCGAGGCGAGCTCCAGGTAGTTGCGGCCCGACAGCGCCAGCTCGCGCACCTGATCGCCGTCGATAACACGCGCGATCTCGCCCGACGTGCGGTTGACGACCTCGCTGGTGATCGCCGTGACCTGCACCGTCTCGGTGAGCGTGCCGATCGAGAGCGTGAAGTCGGCCGTGATGCGGCCGTCGGCCACCAGATCGAAGCCGGTCTTCACGGCCCGACGAAAGCCCTGCAGTTCCGCCGTCACGGAATACGTCCCGACCGGCAAGTTCGTGACCACGTACGAGCCGGACGGCCCGGTGACCTCCGTGCGCGTCAGCGCCGTGTTGACGTTGGTGACCGTGACGCTGACGCCGGGCAGCACCCCGCCCGAGCTGTCCCGTACGGTGCCGTTGATTTGCCCGGTATTGGTTTGCGCGGCCGACAGGCTGCTTCCGAGAAGCACAACGAGCGTGCACGAGATGATCGATCGAGAGATCCCCCTCCACATGGTCATCCTCCTGTTGCCTCGACCCCTCTCGTACCGCAGACCTTTCGGCCAAGATAAAGCTTAGAAAAGATATCGCAACGAAAACTGCATGCGCCGCTCGGGACGTGCCGACGTCACCTTGCCGAAGTTCGTGTCGGTCTGGCGGCCGGTCGCGTCGAACTGCGCCGACGAGTCGACGGCCTCGAACTGCACCGTATTGAACAGGTTGAAGATCTCCCACCGGAACTGGACGGTCTGACGGCCTTTCAGCCGGAAGTCCTTGAACAGCGAGAGATCGTGGTTGTGGAAGCCGGGGAGCACGATCTTGGGAATGTTGCAGACGTTCCCCGTGTCACCACGCCCTGACGGGCGCTGGAACACCGACGTGTCGAACCAACGAGTGATCGTCCGCTCGCCGAACGGCAGATTCGGATTGCCGGTTTGAACGATATTGCCGCAGGTCTCCCCGCCACCCGCAAAGTTGAAACTGTCCGTGAAGGTGGCGGTGACGTCCTGAATCCCGCCGGTGCCGAACGTGCTGATGACGGAAGCCCGCCAATCATCGAGGAGCGCTTTCGAAACGGGACCGCCCTTGAACATCCTGCTGCCCCCGGGGATGTCGACGATGTAGCTGACGACCGTCACGTGCTCCTGGATGTTGCTGCGAGTGTCCTTGTAGCCCGCCGGCAGCGGATTGTTCTGGGTGACGCCCGTCTGGAAGCCTTTCGCCCAGGTATAGCTGCCGTGCAGCTCGAAGCCGCCCGTGAACCGCCGCGTCACCTGCGCCTGCAGCGAATCGTATGTCGCCCTTCCGGTCGGCCGACTGATATTGATATCGCCGAAGCCGAGAATCGGCCGCAGGAAGACGTCGGGCATCGCGCCCGGGTTAGCCGCGGTCGCACTGACCGTGAGATCGCGATTCGCTGGATCGAACTGCGCCCGGGCCCTGATCTGGTTGGCGTTCCAGTCCTGCGCGATGAACCTGGTCCGGTCACCGACGTACGCGAGATCGAGCACGATGTTCCAGCCGATCTCCCGCTGCACCCCGAGCGTCATCTTGTAGGTCACGGGGTACTTGTAGCCTTCCCGTTGGGGGCCGCTGACGTTGACCGGGCTGGTGGTGCCCGTCCCGGTCATGTACGAATCGAAATTGGTATAGCGAATCACCCGGTCGAATCGCCAGGCGGCACCGCCGGTCGTGTAGAACCCCCCATGCGCCTGGTGGAACAACCCACCGGCCGCCCGGATGACCGTCCGGGGATTGAGCGCCCACGCGACGCCGATACGCGGGTCGTATTGAATGCCGGGATTCTCGAAGAACCCCTCGCCATCGCCCTCGAGGTAGTTGCCGTCTCGCTGGCTGACGATGCCGTTGATCTGGCACGGATTGCCGGGCGTAATCACGCCGCAGGTATACCCGGTCCCCGGCACCATCTGCCCGATGAAGGTCGACGGCACAATCTCGCCCGTCAGCGGGTTCACGCCCCTCCGGCCTTGCGGCGTGGTGATCGGGCGGAACAATACCGGCAGACGCCCGCCCCAATTCGGATCGAGCCGCTCGAAGCTGAAAACCGAAGATTCTCCCAGCGTGTGACGCGGAAGATCGGACCAGTACATCCGCACGCCGACATCCAGGCTCACGTTGGAACGGATCTTCCAGTTGTCCGTCGCGTACCACGCATACGTCGTCTGCCGGCGGTTGTCACCGGGCCGGCCCATCGCTTCCGTGTATGTCGTGATCTGGCCCAGAAACGCGTTCGCGAACGCGTAGCCCGCATTGTTCGGGTTGTTGGTGTCGTTCGAGAAGTTGAATTCTCCGGCAAAGATACCCGACCGCGCCTGGCCGAAATTCTCGCGCTCTCGCAGGACGCCGACCTTGACGGTGTGGGCGCCACGCGTGTGCGTCAGGGTCGCCGTCGCCATCATGGCACTGTCGTGTCCCGTGATCGGCCATCGGTTGTCATAGGCAACGTTCGGCACCCAGTCCGCATTCCCGACGCTCTGAAACGTGCCCCACGTCGCCTTGGGGATCAGACCGAGCGGGTTGTGAATCGCCGCAAACTGTGGCAGGTTCGCCAGCGCGGGATAGCTCCGCCGCTGGATACCCGCCAGGGCCGTCTCGTCCTCCGGCGGCCCGTCCTCATGGCTGTTGAACACGCCGGCGTTCGCTTCGAGCACCGTGTTCGGTCCGAGGATTCGGGTGTAGTCGAACTTCGCCTGTTGGGAGTCGAAGTCGTACCGCTGACGCACGAGACCCCAGCGCGCCGACGCGCCGGCCACGTTGATGCCGACGCTCTTGGTGAACCACGTCTGGCCCTTGACGGAGAACGAATCGTTGACCGTCGGCCGGTAGTCGACGCGGAGGATCTGGCTCCGCTTCGGCTGCCGGATGCTCGCTTCCTGCGTGATGTAGTTGAACCCGGATTCCTGTCTATCCGGCAGCGGCAGGAGGTTCAAGGTGGCGAGCCCGCGCGGATCGGCCCGGTTCATCGGGATGCTGTTCCCCGGGAACGGTTGGCCGGTCAGCGGATCGCGAACGGTGATCAAGCCGCCCGCGGGCGTGCGCGATTGCGAGAAATCGCCGCGGCGCTCGGCCTCGGTCGGCATCCTCCACCGCCGGATCGCTTGTGGGTTCATGGAACGTGTCTCATCGAGCGAGTAGAAGAAGAACAGTTTGCGGCCGTCCTCGTTGATCTTCGCGAACTTGGGGACAGGTCCGCCCAGGTTGCCGCCCGCCGTCGTGTACCGGTAGAGCGGCTTCGGAAGATTGTTGACCTTGTTGAAATGGTTGGTCGCGTTGAACGACTCGTGGCGCTTGTAGCCGTACAGCGTGCCCTTGTACTCGGACGTTCCGCGCTTGGTGATGAAGTTCACCTGCGCGCCGCCCTTCAAGCCGTACTCCGCCGTGTAGGCGCTCATCTGCACGTTGACTTCCGCGATCGCGTCGATGTTCGTCGCGCCGCTGAAGTTGCCGCCTCCCCCGCCGCCGCCGCCGCCGTCGCCGCCGTTCACGCCGTCGACGTAGAGCGTCTGCCCGCGCCCGCTCTGAATGTTCGGCACCGGCGTCGCGAAGCTGCCGCCGAACGATTCCTGATCGTTGCGGAGCGCGACCCCCGGCAGGATCTTCAGGAGCGAGATGGGGTCGCGCCCGCGGATCGCGAGGGTCGTCACCTGTTTGAGATCGAGGATCGCCTGATGCGCGGTCGTCGTGGTGGCGACCGCTTCACCGACGGCCGTCACCGTGACAACCTCGGCCAGCTCACCGACTTCGAGGCGAAGCGGTCGGACGGCCAGCCGGTTGAGCGCGATGACGACATTGCCTTTCAGCTCGAACGGCTTGAAGCCGGTGAGCTCCGCCCGGATCGTGTAGGTTCCCGGCGTGACCGAGGCGAAGTTGTACACCCCGACCTCGTTCGTGACCGTCCGGCGGTCCGCGCCGGTGTTCTCGTCGATGATGATCACGTCGGCGCCGGGAATCACCTGGCCCGACGCGTCGAGCACGGTGCCGGAGATCGATCCAGTGGTGGTCTGCGCGGCCGCGTTCATCGCCAGCAGTACCAGTGGCAGGACCATCAGTCTGACATGCCTCATACCCCACCCCTCCCTCAAACCGGACAGCAGCAGAGCCGCAAATTCGCCCTTGATATACCGGACTTTATCGGTAAAGTAAACTGGCTCGCGGTTACGGCAGCCCGTTACGCCTGTTCGAGCAACACTGTCCGTTTCGCGCGCCGGGCCACGGCGGATCGGCATATGCGGAGGACCGGTGTGAAGAGCCAGAAGTCGAGAATCGTGCCGCTGATACTCTCGTGGCAGGGCTATCACGTCTTTGCATTGCCACAAAAAACTCCAACCTCAGCTCAACATCGATAAGGACCAACAC
>JACQTH010000408.1 GCA_016210935.1 Acidobacteriota bacterium
CCTCGCAGGCCCTCATCCTCGGCGGCAAGGCGCGGGCGCTGATGAACGGACGCTATAACGTCTCGATCAAGGATATTCAGGCGCTGGCGGCGCCGATCTTCCGCCATCGCGTCGTGACGAACTTCTACGCGGAATCGGAAGGCATCAATCCCGATCGCATCGTCGAGCGCCTGCTCGAGGCCGTCCCGCCGCCTCGGAGCGGGATGTGAAGGGCAGCACCCGGCCCGGCGAGCTTCACTTTCTCGATCCCGCCATCATCAGCCGGATCGGATCGATGGAGCTGAAGGCGCGGACAATCGTCGAAGGATTCCTTTCGGGCCTCCATCGCAGTCCCTATCGCGGGTTCAGCGTCGAATTCGCCGAGTATCGACAGTACCTGCCGGGCGACGATCTCTCGACGATCGACTGGAAGGTCTACGCACGGTCGGACCGGTACTATGTGAAGAAATACGAGGAGGAGACGAACCTCGAATGCCACATCCTCCTCGACATCAGCGCGTCGATGGGGTATCAGTCGCGCGGGATCACGAAAGCCGAGTACGGATCGTATCTGGCGGCGGCGCTGGCCTACTTGATGAACCGCCAGCGCGATGCCGTCGGCCTGGTGACGTTCGACGACCGGCTGGTGGAGATGCGGCCCGCCAGCTCGCGTCCGGGACATCTGCGGTCGCTGCTCGTGGTGTTGAACGATGTCAAGCTCGGAAAGCAGACGAATGTCTCGAAGCCGTTGCACCAGCTCGCGGAGACGCTGGTGAAGCGTGGTCTCGTCGTGCTCATCTCCGATCTGCTGGATGATCCGCAGCGAGTCATCGAGGGACTGAAACATTTCCGGTTCAAAGGCACGGACGTCATCGTCTTTCATCTGCTGGACAACGATGAGCTGACGTTTCCGTTCCAGCGACCGACCCGATTTCGGGATCTCGAAACCGATGAGGAAGTCATGGCCGTGCCGAACGTGGTTCGCCAGCAGTATCTGGATGAGGTGCAGCGGACGATCGAGCTCTACCGGCGCGAGCTGAAGAGCGCCAACATCGATTACTGTCTGCTCGACACTTCCGAGCCGCTGGAGTTCGGATTGCTGTCATACCTGTCCAGGCGCGGCAGGGCTTGAGGGGTGCGAGGTGCAGGGTGCAAAGGTGCAAGGTGCCAAGAGGCAACGATGCGAGGGTCGGTTGCACCTCCGCACCTTGCACCTCCGCACCATGAGCTGAACTCATGAGCTTTCTGTATCCGGTCTTCCTCGTCGGCGCCCTCGCCGTGGCGATTCCGATTCTGCTGCACCTGTTGAGGCGCGAAACAGACGTCCGGGTGCCGTTCAGCGCGGTGCGCTTTCTCCGACATGCGCCGGTCGAGGTTGCGCATCGACGCCGGTTGCGCGAGCTGATTCTTCTCGCGTTGCGCGTGAGCGCGCTGGCCCTGCTGGCGCTCGCGTTCGCGCGGCCGTTCCTCTCCCGCGGAATCGCCGCCGGCACCTCCCCATTGACCGTCGTCGCGATCGACACGTCATACAGCCTGACGGCGCCCGGCCAGTTCGAGCGGGCGCGGCAGCTCGCGCGGCGGGCCATCGACGAGGCGCCGGCATCGCACCTGGTGTCCCTGATTGCGTTCGACGACGACGCGCGGGTCGTGGCGATGCCCGAGGCGCGTGCGAGCGTCCTCGCGAAGCTTGCCGGCGTTCGACCGGGTTACGGGCGCACCCGTTATCGGGCGGCCCTGAGTCGAGCGGCTGAGATCTTCGGCCTGCGCGGCGGCAAGCTGGTCGTCGTCACCGATCTTCAGCAAGTGGGATGGGATGGCGGCGACACGGTGACGTTCGGACCTGGCGTGGAGGTCGAGGTCGCGGACGTCGGACCGCCGTCCGGCAATCTGGCGATCACGGCGTTTCGTCTCGAGGAGGGCCGGCCCGCCGTCTCGATTCGCAACCTGGGCCTGCTCCTGCGAACGGGTCAAGTCCGGCTGGAGGTCGATGGGCGTCAGCTGGCCGAGATGCCGTTCACGATCGGGCCGGGTACCTCCGCGACGCTGAACTTCGCGCTGTCGCTCCCGGCGACCGGCACGGCTCGTGCCACGATCGAGGACGGGAACGGATACGCCGCGGACAACGTCCGCTATCTGGTCCTCGATCCACCGAGGGCCCGCGCCATCCTGGCGATCACGGGGAGCAACCCGCGAGGCGACGCGTTCTATCTGGAGCGCGCGCTGCAGGTGGACGAGACGTCCCGGTTTCGCGTCGAGCTGGTGGCGGCCTCCGCGGTCGCGCGGCTCGATCCGGCTGCGCTTCGCAAATTCGCTTCGATCTTCCTCCTGGGCAGTCAAGGATTGGATCTGCGAGGCGCCGAGCACCTGGCCGGATTCGTGAAGAGCGGTGGAGGGTTGATGATCGCCGCCGGCGCGCGACTGGATCAGGTGCTGGTCCAGGCGCTGTTTGGGGCGCTCCGGTTCGACGGTGCCTGGGAAGGCCGAACGGCCCCGGTCTCGTTGGTCCCGGCCAATGTCCACCACCCGATCCTGCGACCGTTCGGTCCGTTGACGGGGACGCTCAGCAACGTCCAGTTCCGGCAGACAGCCGCGCTCCCCGAGCACGATCGGTGGCAGGTCATCGCGCGGTTCAGCAACGGGAAGCCGGCGCTCGTGGAGTCCACGCTGGGCGAAGGACGCATCCTACTGTTCGCGTCGGATCTGAGCAATCGCGGCAACGACTTCCCGCTGCATCCGGGATTCGTGCCCTTGATTCATGAGGCCGCGCGCTACCTCGGCGCCGTGCACGAACACCCCTCAGAGCTCGTGCCGGCGGAAGTCCCTGCCGGCATGAAACGTGAGCCCGGCATCATCGAGCTGCCCGCTGACGCACGTGACAGGCGCGGCGGCGCGGCCATGGGATCCGAAGGCAGGCGTGTGGCCGTCAACGTCGACATCAACGAGTCGGAGGTCTCACGGCTGGATGCCGGGCAGTTTGCCGCCGCCATCACGAGGTCCAGCGTTTCTGCGAAGGACGCGGCCCGAACCGAGGCGCGGCAGATCGAAGAGCAGCAGAATCTCTGGCGCTACGGGCTCATGTTGATGATTGTCGCGCTCGCGGCCGAACTCGTGGTTGGCCGCGCAGCGGCATAGAGAAGGTGCAGAGGTGCAAGGTGCAAAGGTGCAAAGGTGCCAACGGCAACATCCAGAATTAGACGGCTTCGCACCTTGCACCCTGCACCCTGCACCTTGCACCTTGCGTCGACGACATGACTGACGATATCGAGGTCTTAGGACGCACGCTCCGGCGCACACGTGCGCGATGGCGCCGGTTGACGGCGCTGCGAGCCGTGGGCCGCTGGTCGTCCGCCGCTGCGCTGGTGCTCTTCCTGACGCTGAGCGTGTATTGGCTGCTGCTGCCCTCCGATGGGTGGTTGCTCGTGTTGGCAGCCGCCGGGCTGGGGATCACGGTGGGCCTGCTGGTGCCGGCGGCCCGAGCTTCGATGAGCGCACCGGCCGATCGACAGGTTGCCCGATTCGTCGAGGAGCGATGTCCGGAGCTCGAGGATCGGCTGGCCAGCGCGGCGGAGTACGTGGAAACGGAGCTGAAGCGCCCGAGAAACAGCTTACCTGGCTCCCGGCTCCCGGCTTCGGGCTTCAGCGAGATTGCACCGGAGCCTGCCCTCCTGGAGCCTGGAGCCCGCAGCCCGCAGCCGATAACCCCACAGAGTCTTTATGGCCCAAGAGTCGTCGCCGATGCCGCCCGGCGTCTCGAGGGGCTTGATTTCGATCGCGTGGTCGATCAGCACGATCTCCGGAAGGCGTCCGTGCTGACTGTCGCCTCACTCCTTGCGCTCTGCCTCGTGGCCTATGTGGGCCGCCAGCCGGCCGCGCGTGCGTTCGATCTCGCCACGATGTACGCGTTTCCGGGCCGGGTCCAGATCGCCGTGTCACCAGGGAACGTCCGACTGCCGGCGGGGCAGGCGCTCGTCGTCCGCGCCCGGGTGACAGGCGCGCCACAAGTGACTCCCCAGCTCGAGCTGGTCAGCGGATCGGCCCGCCGCGCGTTGTCGATGCACGCTGCCCGCGATCCCGAGACGTACGAGATCACCCTCGATGGTGTCACTGCCGCGTTCGAGTACTTTGTCGAAGCCGGCTCGACGCGCTCGGACACGTACGACGTCAGCGTCATCTATCCGCCGCGCGTCAAACGGATCGATCTTCGCTATACGTATCCGAAAGCGTTCGGGCTCCAACCCCGAGTTGAAGAAAACGGCGGCGACATTTACGGTCCTGCGGGCACCAGGGTGACAGTCGACGTGCATGCCGACAAGCCGCTGCGAGATGCGGCACTCGTGCTGGCCGACGGGAAACGTCTTGCGTTGAGCGCAGGCCAACAGAGCTCGAGCGCGCAGGTGGAAATCGAGTTGACGGAGGATACGTCGTATCGCCTGGCGCTTCACGACCGCGACGGTCTGCGCAGTCACGGCGAGACCGAGTATTTCGTGCGCCTGCTGAGCGACCGCCCGCCCGACGTGCGGATCCTGCAGCCGGTGGGCGACACGCAGGTGACGGCGCTCGAAGAGGTGACGATCGAGGCGCGCGCGGACGATGACCATGGGATCGAAGGGTTCGAGCTGGTCTACGCGGTGAGGGGCGGAGAAGAGCAGGTCGCGCCTTTTGCGGTCGACAAATCCCAGCCGACCGCGGAAGGCGCGCGCGTCCTCTATATGGAGGACCTCGGCGTCCGTCCGGGCGATTTCGTCACCTACTTCGCGCGCGCGCGTGACATCAGCCGCGGGAAGCGATCCACGGAGGTGCGCAGCGACATCTTCTTCCTCGAGGTGAAAGGGTACGAAGAGGAATTCTCGCTCGCCCAGAGTCAGGCGATGGCCGGCGGCGGCGGCGGGACGCCGTTCGAGGATCTCGCCGCGGCGCAGAAGGAGATCATCATCGCGACGTGGAAACTGGATCGCCGGGCGCTGGATGGCCAGTCCGGGCGGTCCGCGGACGATGTCAAGGCGGTGGCCACGGCACAGGGGCAGCTGCGGCTGAAGACCGAGCAGGTGGCGCAAATCCAGAGTGGAGCGGCGGCGCGCCGTCGCCGCCTCCGCGTCGGCGGCGAGGAGACGGCCGAACATCCTCTCGCACTGGCTGTCCAGGCGATGACCCGCGCGGAGACGGCCCTGGGCCGTCTCGACACGAAGAACGCGCTGCCGCCGGAGATGGAAGCCCTGAACCAGCTCCTGAGGGCGCAGGCGGAGATTCGGAGGACGCAGATCAGCCGGCAGCAGGCGGGCGGCGGGATGGGCGGCTCCGGACGGCAAGGACAGGATCTGTCCGCCTTGTTCGATCGCGAGCTGCAGCGCCAGCAACAGACGAACTACGAGAATCCGACCTCGTCCGAGCATCGCCGGGATGCGGACGACCGGAACGACGCGCTCGACAAGGTCCGTGAGCTCGCCCGGCGTCAGGAAGCGCTGGCGAAACAGCAGGAGGAGCTGGCGCGACAGCGATCCCGGTTGAGCGAAGAGGAACTGAAGCGCCAGCTCGAGCGGCTGACCCGCGAGCAGAGCGAGCTCAGGCGTCAGGCGGAGCAGCTCTCGCAGCAGATGGCGCCACAGCCGGGGCAGCGCCAGAGCCAGTCGCAAGGCCGCGGGCGCGGGTCGGGTGCGGCCGGTCGCGGCGAGTCGAACCAGAACGATCGCCTGCGCGAGATCTCCGAGGAAATGGGCCACGCGGCCAACGAGTTGCGACGCGAGGATCTGGAGCGCGCCAGCACGCGCAGCGGCCGCGCGAGCGACCTGCTGCGCCAGCTCGAACAGCGGCTCGGCGCCAACCAGCCGAACGATCGCGCCCGTCAGCTCGGCGACGTGCAGCTCGAAGCGCGCCAGCTCGCAGACGCGCAGCAGCGGATCGGCGCGGAAGCCGGTCGGATGACGAAAGGCACGAGTGCCGATGCGCTGCGCCGGCTCGCTGGTGAGAAGGAACGGCTGGCCGATCGAACCGGGGCGCTGACGGAAGCCGTGAAGCGCGCTACCGGGAACGGGGGCGGCGAGCAGACGTCGGGACGGGAGTCACAGGCGCTTGCCGACGCCCTGCAGCAACTGGAGGCGCAGCAGCTCGATCGTCAGATGCGAGAGGGAGCCGGACGACTTCGGCGGCAGGGCGAGGCGGCAGCCCAGGCGCAGCGCGATCAAAAGGCCGGGCAATCCGACGCTCCGCCGCGATTGAGCGACGCCGAAGCCCGCCGCGAGCAACAGCTGGCCCAGACGTACGAGCGCCTGGCCGATCGCCTGGGCGGCGCCACCGCCCGGGCAGATGCCGAAGCCAATCGGCTGGCGGACGAGATCGCGAAGACGCAGGAGCTTCGGCAACGCTGGGAGCAGCTCTCACGCGATCACGATCGGTTGCGGCAGGAGGCCGACCGGCAGGGCCGGGCCGCCGGGCCGGGTCGTGACGGAGAAGGAGGCCGCCAGGGCAGCGAAGGTCCCGCAGGCCGTCAGGGATCTGGAGCGGGCGCTGGTGGCGGGACCGATCTCGCGAAACTCCGAGAAGAACACCAGCGGCAGTTGCAGCACGCCGAGGAGCTGATGAAGGAGCTGCGGCAGTCGATGCCCGGGGGCGCCGGCACGACTCCGGAAGGCCAGCAGATGGTGACCTCCGCGCCCGGCACCGAAGCGTTCAAGCAGGATTTCGCGAAGTGGGACCAGTTGCGCAAGATGATCGAGTCGACGCTCGATCACGCCGAGCGGACGCTGTCCGAGACGCTGCGCGAGCGTCAGGCCAGGGATCGGTTGAACGCCGGCGCGGGCGAGCAGACGCCGGAACAGTATCGGAAATGGGTGGAGAAGTATTTTCAGGCGTTAGCGCGAAAGAAGTGAGAAGGAGTGAGAAGGAGCTAGGAGCGAGGAGCTAGGAGCGAGGAGTTAGGAGGGAGTTAGGAGGAAACATCCTACTTCTAGCTCCTAGCTCCTAACTCCTAGCTCCTCCTCAACACTCATGCAGTTTGCTAACCCCCTTCCCTGGTGGGCCGTCGTTCTCGTCGCGGCATCGGTGGCTGCCCTGGCGTATTTTGCGTACGTGCGCCCCATCGTTCCGCTTTCACGGTCGCGCAGAACCGCGCTGTCGGCCATTCGCGGCCTCACCCTCGCGCTGCTGGTGCTCTTTCTGATGCGGCCGGTCGCGCTCGTTCCACCCCGTACTCCGCGGAACGCCGTCGTCGCGGTGCTCGCCGACGTCTCTCAAAGCATGGGATTGACCGACGCAGGTGGCCGGAGACGCATCGATGTGGCGGCCGACCTCATCAGACATTCGATCGCCCCGTCGTTGACCAGTACGTTTCAGGTAGATCTCCTGACATTCGGCGAACGCGTCGAGCCGGACAGTACGGCGCCATTGGCTGCGCGAGCACGCCGCACCGATCTCGCCGGGGCGCTGCGCGATCTGCGTGGGCGATACCGTGGCCGCGATGTCGCCGGGGTCGTGGTCGTCACCGATGGTGGTGAGACCGGTCGGGTCGATCCGGCGCAAGTCGCGCAGGACGGTCCCCCGATCTTTCCGATCGGAATCGGGAGTCCGGAAGTCGCGCGCGATCGCGAGGTGGTCGCCGTCACGGCAGGAGATGCGGCGCTGTCGTCCAGCTTGATCGATTTGAACGTCGCGGCCGTGAGCCATCAATACGGGACGAAACCGATCGAGCTGCGCGTCCTGGCCAACGGGCGTCTGGTCGACACGCGTCGGGTCACCCCGCCGGCCGACGGATCGCCAATCAGCGAGGTCTTTTCGGTCACGCCCGAAGCCGCCTCTGCCACGCTCTACACCGTCGAGGTGCCGGAAGCGGCCGGCGAGCTGGCGCCTGAGAACAACCGGCGCAGTGTGCTCGTTCCGCCGGCGGGTCGCCGGCGGCGCGTGCTCGTGGTCGAGGGGGCGCCCGGCTTCGATCATACCTTCATGAAGCGCGCGCTCGCGGCCGACCCTGCGATCGAGGTGGATTCGGTCGTGCGCAAGGGGGCCAACGAGCACGGGCAGCCGACGTACTTCGTTCAGGCCGCCGCTTCACGAGGTCCGGCGCTCGCCAACGGTTTTCCCACGGCCCGGGAAGCCGTGTTCGCGTACGACGCGCTGATTCTCGCGAACGTCGAATGGGATTTCTTTTCGGCGCGGCAGATGGAGATCGCCGCCGAGTTCGTGGCGGAGCGCGGAGGCGGCCTTCTGGTACTCGGCGCGCGGTCCCTGACGGAACGCGGCCTTGCCGGCTCACGGCTCGAGGAGGTCCTTCCGGTGGAGCTGAGCGATCGGCAGGGCAGCACCATGCGCTTCTCGCACGCCGCGCTAGATCCCGATCTGCCGATTGAACGGAACCGGCCCGTGCTGACACGCGACGGCGCGCGCCATCCGGTCATGCGGCTCGCCGCGAGCGAGGAAGAGACGCGACGAACGTGGGCCGGCCTGCCGGCGCTGTCGGGCAGCTCGCCGCTCGGTGGGGCACGCCCCGGCGCCAGCGTCCTGGCGGTAATCGGCGGAACCGGGAATATGGTCCGCCCCCTGGTCGCCGTGCAGCGCTACGGCCGCGGCCGATCGATGGTGTTCGGCGGTGATGCCTCCTGGCGCTGGCGGATGATGCTGGCGTCGGAGGATCGCACGCACGAGATGTTCTGGCGACAGGTGGCCCGCTGGCTGGCGAGCGCGTCGCCGGACCCCGTCAGTATCGCACCCGTCCCCGGCGCTGCGCCAGGGGATGTGGTGCCGATCGACGTCACCGCGCGCGACAACAAGTTCGCGTCAATCGCGGATGCAGCCGTGACGGTTCGGATCGTCCAGCCGGGTGGTGAGGTACAGGAGGTCATCGCGCCGCTCGCCGACGCGGCCGAAGGCCGCTACGCGGCGTCGATCCGCGTCGAGAGAGCCGGCATCTACCGGGTGACCGCCCAAGCCCGGCGAGCTGGCACGCCGCTGGGAACGTCGGAGCAATGGATCCTCGTGGGTGGCGCCGATCTCGAGATGGCTGACCCGAAGCTCAAGGAGGATTTGTTGCGGCGGCTGGCGATCGCCAGCGGCGGGCAGTATCTGCGGATAGATCGCGTCGCGGAGCTGCCGCGTCTGCTGGCGCGGCGCGCGCCGCCGCCCCCGGCGCCGGAACAGCGGGATCTGTGGCACAACGCGTGGAGTTTTACGACGATTGTCCTGCTGCTCGGTGTCGAGTGGACACTGCGCCGCCGCTGGGGCCTTCGATGAGAATCGTTTCGCGCTTCCCTCGAGTTCCTTCGTGGCCGCCGCGAATCTCTTCGTGGCTTCCGCCTTTAGGCGGAAGTTCGCTCCTGGTCGTCCTGCTCGTGCTCGCACCGGCCGTCGCGGGCGCTGGCGAA
>JACQTH010000427.1 GCA_016210935.1 Acidobacteriota bacterium
ATTTTTCTAGACCTGACCCCTCCTCGCCGACCCAATGACCTTCAGATCCGCCGTCGCGTGGAGCGGTGGCGTCGCCTTCCTGCTGTCACTTGGATATTCCGTGTACTTCTATCTGGTCGCGCTCGGCGTCCCGTCGCTTACGCATCGCGACTGGGCTTACGCCTTTGGAATCGATGCCGCGCTGTTCAGCGGCTTCGCGCTGCACCACAGCATCATGGCGCGAAGTGGGGCCAAAGCCCTCGTGGCCCGACTGATCCCGCCCGACCTCGAGCGGTCGATCTACGTCTGGATCGCCAGCGTCTTGTTCTTTCTGACCTGCTGGCTGTGGCAGCCCATCGGGGGGCTCGTCTATCGGCATACCGGAGTCGGGCGGCTCCCCCATCTCGCCATTCAGATCGCCGGGCTCTGGGTCATTGCGCGCGCCGCCCGCCTCCTGGATCCGCTGGATCTCGCCGGCATTCGCCAGATCAGGCCCGCCGGTCGCCGGCACACGCCGCCGATCTCGCGTCACGGGCCGTACGGCTTCGTCCGCCATCCGATTTATCTGGGATGGCTTCTCGTGACCTTCGGCGTGGCGACCATGACGGTCGACCGGCTGGTCTTCGCGATGATCAGCGCGATCTACTTGATGGCGGCGATTCCCTTCGAAGAGGGATCGCTGCGGGAAGCCTTCGGCGACGAATACGTTCGGTACTGCCGGCAAGTACGGTGGCGACTCTTCCCGGGCATCTGGTGACCCTTGAACCTTCTTCCCGAACTCCATTACTGTGAACTAGGGAAGCTGCGCGGTAGGCGGGAATCTGGACGGTTGGAGGCGCAGCTTCACTGCCATGGCTGACGAGACGCACAAACCGCCGCCGCTGCCCGGCGAACTGCCGGTCCTTCCGCTGCTCAAGACGGTCGTCTTTCCCCTGACGCTTCAGCCGCTGGCCGTCAATCGGCCGGTCTCGGTCGAATCGGTGAATCGCGCGCTCGCCTCCGATCGGATGCTGCTGTTCGTGATGCAGGAAGGCGAAGAGACCGACCCGCAGCCGGAGCATCTGAAGCGGGTGGGCACGGTCGGTCTCATCCGGCAGATGGCGAAAGGGCCGGCGGCCACGCACATCATCGTCGAAGGCGTCGCGCGCGCGCGGATCGAAGAGGCGTCGCGGACGGGCGCCGTCCTGAAAGCCAGAATCCGCGCGATCCCGGAACAGATCGAACGGACGCTCGAAGTCGAAGCCTACCACCGCCGGCTGAACGATCTGATCGAACGGGCGCTGTCGCAGGCCACGGGCTTCTCGCAGGAATTGCGCGGCATCGTGATGAACATCACCGATCCGCTGCGCCTCGCGTATCTGATCGCGAGCATGCTCGACATGAAGGCCGACGACAAGCAGCGGTTCCTCGAGATCGACAGCCTCATCGTCAAGCTGCAGGCAATTGCCGACGCGCTGGCTCGCGAAGTCGAGCTGCTGGAACTCAAGGGCAAGATCGAATCCCAGGCCGAAAAGGAAATGTCGCAGGCGCAGCGGCAGTACTTCCTGCGGCAGCAGCTGAAGGCGATTCAGGAAGAGCTGGGCGAGGCCGAAGGCGGCGAGACCAAGGAACTGCGGACGCGCGTTGAAGACGCGAAGCTGCCGGAGAACGTCGCGTCGGTCGCGTTTCGCGAGATCGATCGGCTGGAGCGCATGACGCCGGCCTCGCCCGAATACCAGATGATTCGGACGTATCTCGACTGGATTCTCGACATCCCCTGGAATGTCACCACCGACGATCGGCTGGATCCGGTGGAAGCGCGTCGTGTGCTCGACGAAGACCACTACGACCTCGACAAAGTCAAGGAACGGATTGTCGAGTACCTGGCCGTGCTGAAGCTCAAAGGCGACATGAAGGGCCCGATTCTCTGCTTCGCCGGGCCGCCGGGAGTCGGCAAGACCTCACTCGGCCAGTCGATTGCGCGGGCGATGAGCCGGAAGTTCGTCAGGATTTCGCTCGGCGGCGTTCGAGACGAGGCGGAAATCCGGGGCCATCGGCGAACCTACATCGGGGCGCTGCCGGGACGGATTGTGCAGGCGCTGAAGCAGGCGGGCTCGGTGAACCCCGTGTTCATGCTCGACGAGATCGACAAGGTCAGCGCGGGATTTCAGGGCGATCCGGCCGCCGCGCTGCTGGAGGTCCTCGATCCGGCGCAGAACAACACGTTTCGCGACCATTACCTCGAGGTCACGCTCGATCTGTCGCGTGTCCTGTTCATCACGACGGCGAACCACCTCGGCCCCGTGCATCCGGCGCTGCTCGATCGGATGGAAGTCATCACGCTGTCGGGATACACGGAGGAGGAAAAGGCCCACATCGCGCGCCAATACCTGATTCCGCGGCAGCTTCGCGAGCACGGGCTGCAGCCGGGGGCCGTCGCCTTCACCGACGCGGCGCTCTCGCGCATCATCTCCGAGTACACGCGGGAATCGGGCGTGAGGAATCTCGAGCGGCAGATCGGCACGATCGCGCGAAAGGTCGCCGCGCGCGTCGCGATGACCCAGACGCCACCGGCGCCGCCGACGCCGGCGGCTGCACCCGAGCCGCCGCCACCGGGCACGCCGCCCTTCGACCACGCTCAGGGCGCCCCGAGCGGTAGTCGAGGGACGCCGTCCACCGCGCCGCTGCTCCCGGCGGCGCCGACCATCGCCGAGCCCGTGGCCCACATCGACGCGGCGCAGATCGCCGAGTACCTCGGCGTCCCGCGATTCCGCCGCGAAGTCGAGTTCCGGACGTCGCGACCGGGGGTCGCGACCGGCGTCGCGTGGACCGAAACCGGCGGCGACGTCCTGTTCATCGAAGCCAGCCTGATTCCGGGCGGCAAAGAGAACATCGTGCTGACCGGTCAACTGGGAAACGTCATGCAGGAATCGGCCAAGGCGGCGGTCAGTCACATCCGCGCAGCGGCGCGCGAGCTGCATATCCCGCCGGATTTTCTCGAGCACCACGATCTGCACGTGCACGTGCCGGCGGGCGCGATCCCGAAGGACGGCCCCTCGGCGGGGGTCACGATGGCGACGGCCATCCTGTCAGCGGTCCGAAACGAGCCCGTCCGGCAGGATGTGGCGATGACCGGCGAAATCACGCTGAGCGGCCTGGTCCTGCCGGTCGGCGGCATTCGCGAGAAGGCCCTCGCCGCCCGGCGCCAGGGTCTGAAGACGTTCATCCTGCCCGAGCGCAACAGCCCCGACCTCGCCGATCTCCCCGAGGAGGTACGCCACGACATGGATTTTGTTCCCGTCAGCACGCTCGAAGAAGTGCTGAAGGTGGCGCTGCCGGTAGCGGAAGAAACCCTTCAACGTAGAACGTAAAATGTAGAACGTAAGAAGAGACCTTCCGTTTTACGTGTTCCGTTCTACGTTTTATTCTTTCTTTGTCCCTCTGCCTCGTCTTCTACATCTCGGGCCACGGCTTCGGTCACGCCGCCCGGTCGATTGAAGTCATCAACGCCATTCTGGCGTCGAATCCCGCCACGAAGATCGTTGTCAGAACCAGCGCCGCCCGCTGGCTCTTCGATCTCACCGTCCGCGGTTCCGTTCAGTTTCACGAATACGAATGCGACACAGGCGTCTACCAGCTCGACAGCCTGCATCTCGACGAACAGAAGACGCTGGACCGCGCGCGCAGGTTTTACCGCACGTTCGACGCACGCGCGGACGCGGAAGCCGGATTTCTACAGCGAGCCGGCGCGACGGTTGTCGCCGCTGATATGCCGCCACTGGCGTTTGCGGCTGCGGCCCGGGCGGATGTGCCGTCCGTGGCGCTCGGCAATTTCACGTGGGATTGGATCTATCAGGATTACGTGGAGCGCGAGCCCGCGGGCGCCTCGCGCGAGTTTCTGCGGACAATCGGAGCGGCGTATGGAAAAGCGACGCTGGTCCTGCGCTTGCCGATGTGGGGCGGCTTCGACGCCTTCAGCGCGCCAATCGTCGATATTCCGTTTGTGGCGAGGCATGCCCGGCATGACCCTGCCGAAACCCGACGCGTGGCGGGAATTCCCGATGGAAGGCCGCTCGTCTTCATCTCGTTCGGGGGTCACGACATCAAGGCGCTGGATCTCGCCGCCCTTGCGCGCCTCGACCGCTACACGATTGTGATGACCGGTCCAACCCGGCGCGCCGACGTTCCCGAGGGCCTCGTGTGGGTCGATGAAGTGCATCTGCACCAGCAGGGGTTCCGGTACGAGGATCTCGTGCGCGCCTGCGATGTGGTCGTGACGAAACCGGGTTACGGGATCATCGCGGAATGTCTGGCGAACACAACGGCGATGCTCTACACGTCGCGCGGGCGGTTTCGTGAGTACCCCGTCCTCATCAAGGCGATGCCGAAGTTTCTCCGGTGCCGGTTCATCGGTCAGCTGGCGCTTCAGCGAGGTGAGTGGGAAGAGGCGCTCGAGACGTTGCTCGCCCAGCCCGCGCCTGCCCAACGGCCTCCAACCAACGGCGCGGAAGTCGCCGCCGCGCGGATTGTCGCGTTGTCAAGTGGCCAGTGGTCAGTGGCCAGTGGCCAGTGAAACCAGGAGCCAGTCCGTCTCCGCCACACCTCTCCGAAAGCCACAACTGGCTACTGGCAACCGGCTACTGACCACTATTCCTTTGTGCAGGTCACCAGCGACCAGATCTTCGGGAAGTTCACCTTCTCGATCGACTCCGGCCTCAATTCGGCCTGGGCGAGGAAGGCCGGGAGATCGAGATCCGATTTGAATCCGATGTGCACGGTGAAGGGCGACAGACCGCGCTCGACGCGCGACAGAATCGGATTCGGGCTCCGGAAGTGGTTCAACACGACAATCCGGCCGCCGGTGCGGCTGACGCGCTTCATCTCGCGCGCGACCTTGACCGGATCGGGGACGACGCTGATGAGATACGGGGCGTAGACGATATCGAACGACTCGTCACGGAACCGCAGATCTGCCGCGTCCATTTGAAAGAGGCGGACGTTGCGAAGGCACTGGCGCGCCACCCGATCTCGCGCCTTTTCCAGCATCGAGTCGGACAAATCGATGCCGGTGATCGAGCAGTCGCGGGGATAGAGACCGATATTGATGCCGGTCCCGACGCCGACTTCGAGAATGCGGGCGCCGGGAACGAGCGCCATCCGCTGAATCGCCTGCAGGCGCCCCGGGTGAAGCGCCGGTCCGAATATCAGGTCGTAGACCGAGGCCAGCTTCTCGTACACGCCCTCGACGAAGTCGTTCTCGACAGCCGTGACGGAGAGCGCCCGCGAGCCGACGTCGGACCCGCCCACGATTTCGTCGGTTCTGCGCCGATCGGTATCGAATAAGGTCATTGTTTAGTTTGCGGCGGGGCCCCACCCCCGCCGCCTACCACGGCTCGCTTGATCGCTCGCCGCGGTGGTTCGGAAGAACGATCCGCTTAGTGGCGACAGCCTGCTCTCAGTAGGGCTCCGGCAAACTTCGCGACTATATATCTCCGGCCGTCAACCCACAAGCGCAAATTGGCTGTTACACGACGTCCAGCACGGCCAGCGCCGCTTCGACGCGGCTCGCAGGCGTCGAGATGGCGAAGCCCTGGACCTGTTCCCGGATCGATGCCGCAATCTCTCGCGCAATCGCGACACCCTCGGCCGCCTGCGCCTCGTCGGACTCGCGGCGCCGGACCCGAGCGACGAGCGGCTCGGGCACCCGCACCCCGGGAACCTCGTTGGCCAGGAACTCCGCATGCAGCAGGCTCTCGAACGGCAGCACGGCCGCGACGATCGGAATCCGCACCGGCTCGATGCGGGTCAGAAACGCCTCCAGCGCA
>JACQTH010000418.1 GCA_016210935.1 Acidobacteriota bacterium
CGGATGGTCTCAGAGGCGCTCGTCTTGGGGTGCTTCGTCAGGCGTACGAGCGAGAAACCACGGATGCAGAAGTCGTGCAGGTGTTTCGCGCCGCGCTCTCGGACGTGACACGGGCGGGCGCCGAGATCGTGGATCCTGCCACCGTTGAAGGGCTGGAAGAGATGCGCCGGCAGCAGACAGGATCATGTTCGCCGTTCAAAGCTGATTTGAACGGATACCTCGCCGCCCATCCCAACGCCCCGATGCGATCGCTGGAGGAGATCATCAAGTCGGGCCGGTTCCATCCATCGATTCAGCGGCGACTGGAGCAGTCGCAGGCGGTGGAGACCTCACCCGATCTCAGCGAAGGATGCCGCTCGCGCGACCAATTCCGCGAACGACTGCGCGCCGCCGTGCTGAAACTGATGGACGATCGGAAGCTGGATGCGCTGGTGTATCCGACGTGGAGCAACCCACCCCGGCTGATCGGCGATCTCAACACGCCGCATGGCGACAACAGCCAGTTGTTCTCGCCGAGCACAGGTTTCCCTGCGATCAACGTGCCGATGGGGTATACGCGAGGAGGAATGTTGCCCGCAGGGTTGACCATCTACGGGCGTCCCTGGGACGAGGCGCAGCTCTTGCGGATTGCGTACGCCTATGAGCAGGCGACACGCCATCGCCGCCCGCCCGCGTCTGTGCCGCCGCTCGTCGGCGGCTCTTCGTAGAAAAGAGGGAGGCGTGGAGTCCGGCTTTAGCCGGACCCCGGGGGCGCTACGACTTCTCGTCGGCGCTCGTGTTGGCGCCTTCCTTCGTCGATTCCTTGAAGTTGCGGATGCCTTTCCCGATCCCGCGGCCGATCTCCGGCAGACGGTTGGCGCCGAAGATCAGGATCACGATGAACAGGATGACGAGCATCTCCGGAAGACCGAGACGACCAAACACGGGAAACTCCTTTGTGAACTGAGAACTCGTACGCAGGCCCTCAGGTCTGCCGGAACGATGGCAGACCCAAAGGCCTGCGCTACAGCCACACTGAGCCCGAGACTGTGACGGGCTAACTCATGTTACCACAGCCGGTTGGCAGCCTCTGCCGGGCTCCGGACTCGGCCTTGATATAGTAACCTCGCCGGCCGCCACTGTGACACTTCCCATCGTCAAGGGCCACGCATACGGCAATGACTTCCTGCTTGCCCGGGAAGAGGATGCCGCGGCGTTCGAGGGGTCGGAGCTCGCGCGGATCGTATGCGACCGGCACACGGGCATCGGCGCAGACGGGCTGATTCTGTACTATCGGACGCGCGTGGGCGCGAAGATGCGTCTGTTCAACGCTGACGGAAGCTTCGCCGAGGTGTCGGGGAACGGCGTCAGGTGTCTGGGAGCTCTCCTGATTCACGAGGGCGGACGCGCAATCGGCGACAAGGTCGTCACCATCGAAACTGACGGCGGAGCCAAGCGATTATGGTTCCTCGACGTCGACGGCCCGCGCTATCGGTTCCGTGCCGACATGGGGACGCCTGAATCGATAGAGCAGGTGGATCTGGAGCTCGGTGCGATCAAGGTCCGTGCGATCACGCTTCAGGTCGGGAATCCGCAGTGCGTGGTCCTCGAGCGCGAGCTCGATCGGGAACGGCTCCTGTCGCTCGGGCCCCTGATCGAGAAACACCCGCATTTTCCCGCGGGGACGAACGTCGAGTTCGCGAAAGTGGTGCGTCCGGATCGTGTCGAGATTCTGATCTGGGAGCGAGGAGTGGGACCCACACAATCCTCCGGCACCGGGTCGTGCGCCGCGGCCATCGCGGCGGCTGCTCACGGAGGCGCCTCCCGCAGCGTCGACGTGGTCGCGCCGGGCGGGACTCAACGCGTCGAATGGGCCGCAGGCGGGCTCTATCTGACTGGTTGGGCTGAAGTGGTCTTCAAGGGGAGCTGGTGCGGACCATCCACGAAGCGATCCGCACTGTAGAAACGTATTCGCCGGCCGAAGAGCGGTTCAACCGCCGCCGGCGGACGGCGGGACTCTTCCTCGCGCCCGCCGTCTTCGTGGCGCTCCTCCTTCTGCCCTTACCGGACCTCGACACTCGCGCTCACCAGCTTGCGGCGATATTCGCTCTGATGATTGTGCTGTGGATGTCGGAAGCCTTGCCCCTTCCGGTGACGGCGCTCATCGGACCCCTGCTGGCGATCATGTTCCGCATCGCGCCCGCGCGCGCCACGCTCGCACCCTTCGCCGATCCGGTCATCTTCCTGTTCATGGGCAGCTTCATGCTGGCCGAGGCCATGTTCGTCCATGGCGTCGATCGGCGCATCGCCTACACAGTGCTCTCGGCGAGGCTGGTGGGCACGAGCGCGCTGCGGATCCTGACCGCCTATGGCGGCATCGCGATGGCGCTGTCGATGTGGATCAGCAATACCGCCACGAC
>JACQTH010000428.1 GCA_016210935.1 Acidobacteriota bacterium
CCGATCTTCTGCTTCATCCGGTTGATGAAGCGCGTTCCCTCCTCCGGTTCACACCCGGCGGCGCGAAACGCGGCCGCGCCGAAGAGCATTCCCAGAAGGCCAATCGCACTCCCCCACAAGTGGCTCATGCGGCAAGGCGAAGCACGGCTCGTGCTCAGCCGGCGATGAAACTCAACGACAGGGACGAGTAACGTGGAAGGGGCTCGCCGTCGTGCTATTCTTGCGCGCCAAGTTCAGCTTCCCCGCGCGTTCCCGTCGCCGGCTCTCGACGCTTGAATTCGTCGCAACGGTCAGCGGCCGGACCTGGAGCTACATCCGGGCACCGCGAAAGGGGCAAACCTCGACCCCAACGACCGACCATGCGCCCCCGGCATCTGACCCTTCTCCTGTCGACGATGCTCGTACTCAGCGTCGCGGCGCTCGCGCGAGCGTGGCGCGTGCCGTTTACGAACCAGGGATATCAGCCGGCGCAGCCGATTGCGTTCTCACATCGCCAGCATGCGGGAGAGCTTCAGATTTCGTGTGCCTATTGTCACAGCGGGGCCGAGACGAGTCGGTACGCGGGCATCCCGGCGATGAACGTGTGCATGAACTGTCATCGATTCGTGAAAGCGTCATTCGCCGCCACACGCGAAGAGACACAGCGCGCGGGGCGCGAAAAGCGCGATCCACGTCCCATCGTGTCGCCGGAGCTGCGAAAGTTGTACGACGCGCTTGGGCTGAACGAGGCGCTGAGACCGACACCGCACCGCCAGGCCACTCCGATCGCGTGGGTCAGGGTGCACAGGCTGCCCGACTTCGTGTACTTCGACCATCGAGCGCACGCGACGGCTGGAGTCCAATGCGCCGCGTGCCATGGCGCGGTGGCCTCGATGGATCGGATTCAGCAGGTGGCGTCGCTCACGATGGGATGGTGCGTCAACTGCCATCGTGAGGTTAATCGGATGGGAATCGCCGGCAAGCCGGTGTCCGCGTCGATCGACTGTTCGGCGTGTCATTACTGAAGAAGGTGCGAAGGTGCAGGGGTCGCCAAATCGCCCAATCGCCGGATCGCCAAATGTTTGACTGATGCCCGAGAACTCGAAACGCTACTGGACGAGCCTGATCGAACGCGACTCGGACGAGGAAGGGCCGCGTCCCGAATTCGCCGAACGTGTCGACGATCGCATGGCGTCGCGGCGCGCCTTCCTGAAGGCGGCGGGTTTCTCCTTCGCCGGGCTCGCTGCGAGCGCGTGCAGTCGCCCGCCGGTCGAGCATGCGCTCCCGTTCGTCCAGGGACCGGACGGCATCACGCCCGGCCGTCCTTATTCGTACGCGACGACGTGCGGCGCCTGCGAGGCCCGGTGCGGGCTGCTCGTCACCAATCGCGACGGGCGGCCGATCAAGATCGAGGGCAACCCGGACCACCCGCTGTCCGCAGGCGCCACCTGCGCCATCGGTCAGGCGTCGGTCCTCGGTCTTTATGACAGCCTCCGACTGGCGCACCCCTTGAACAACGGCGCGCGCGCGACGTGGGCGGCCGTCGACCAGGCGATCGTCGCCGCGCTCGAGCGAATCCGGCAGGAAGGCGGCGCAGTACGTCTCGTCACGGGCACAATCAACAGCCCGACGCTGGCGGCCGTCATCGCAGAATTCGTCAGCACCTTCGCCAACGCGCGTCACGTCAGCTACGACCCGATATCGGCATCGGCGTTGCTCGAGGCGCATCTGCTGACGCACGGGGTTCGCGCCGTGCCGCGGTACCGCTTCGAGGCGGCCGACGTGATCGTCAGCCTCGACGCGGATTTTCTCGGCACCTGGATTTCACCGGTTGAGTTCGCCGGCGGCTATACGAAGCGGCGGCGCCCGGACGGCGATGGGCCCGAAGGGCCCGCGATGTCCTATCACGCCCAGATCGAATCGCGGTTATCGCTCACCGGATCGAAGGCGGACCGGCGGCTGCGCGTCGCGCCGACTGAAATCGCGCACGTGGCGACGTCGCTGGCTGCGCGGGTGGCAGCGCGTGCCGGCACGCCCGTGTGGCGGGACGTTGTAGCGCCGTCGACGCATGACCCGGTGCTCGACCAGCTGGCCGATCGTTTGTGGCAGGCGCGCGGACGCGGGCTGGCCGTTTCCGGAAGCGATGACCTGCGCGTTCAGCTCCTGTGCAATTTCATCAACCACTTGATCGACGCTTATGGTGCGACCCTCGACCTGACGCGGCCATCGCATCAGCGGACGGGCAGCGATCGAGACCTGGACATCCTCAGGGGCGAGCTCGCGCGCGGCGAAGTGGCGGCGTTGTTCGTCGCCGGCGTGAATCCGGTCTTCGATCTGCCCGAGGCGGCTGCGCTCGCCAACGATCTCCGGCGCGTTCCTCTCGCGGTCAGCACCGCGGAGCGGCTCGACGAAACCTCCGGCCTCGCGCATTACGTCTGCCCCGATCATCACTACCTCGAAAGCTGGGGCGACGCGGAGGCCATCTCCGGCGTCGTCAGCCTGCAGCAGCCTGCGATCCATCCACTCGGCGCCACCAGGTCGTTGATCGAAAGCCTCACGGCGTGGAGCGGACGACCGCGATCAGCGCGGGACGCGATTCTGGAGTGCTGGCAGCGCGACATCTATCCGCGCGCCGGCGGCGCGGATTCGTTTCAACTGTTCTGGGACCGTACGCTCGAGCGCGGTGTGACGGACGTGGCCTCGCAACCCCCGCACGTGAAGCCGTTCGATCCGGCGGCGGTGCAACCCGTGCTTCATCCGGATGAGCGGCCGGAGCAGGCCTTCGGGCTGGTTCTCTATCCGAAGGTCGGGATGCTCGACGGGCGCCATGCGCACAATGCCTGGCTGCACGAACTGCCGGATCCGGTCACGAA
>JACQTH010000420.1 GCA_016210935.1 Acidobacteriota bacterium
CGCGTCATCGGCGCCGGCAAAATGGTCGCGCCAGAATCGATGGCTGATGACGGCCACGGAGCCATCCGTCGCAGCGGCACTGTCATCGGCGGGAGTGAGCATCCGGCCGCGCACGGCCGACACGCCCAGCTCCTCGAAGAAGCGTCCGCTCACGTAGGCTCCGTCCACAAAGTCGCTCTGCCCCCCGCGAGACAGATCGAATCTCTGGTCGGACCACGCGAAGGCGCCGTCGAACAGATCGTTCTCACGAGCCTTGATCTCCGCCCACACCGGGTAGGACCACGATCCATGAGTGAGCAGCGCCAGACGGCTCGGGTCGCGCACGGGCAGCGGGCGCAGGATGAGACCGTTGAAGATCGAGAACAGCGCAGTATTGGCGCCGATGCCCAGTGTCAGAGTCGCGATGGCGACGAGTGTCAGAACCGGGTTCTTGCGCAAGCCGCGAACCGCGATCCGGATGTCCTGCCACAGCTGATCGACAGCGCCCGACACCCACACGTCTCGCACGTCCTCGACGGCAAGCGTCACGTTCCCCATGGCCCGTTGGCTCGCCCACGCCGCGGCGTCCGACGCGAGGCCGTCACGCTCCAGCGCGTCCTGACGATGAGCGCGGTGCGCCTCTATCTCGTCACGAAGATCGGCGTCGTGACGCGAGCGACCGAGGAAGTACATCAGGCGGCGAAGGAGCGCGCTCATGAGAGGGACCTTTCATGTCCGATGGCCGGCAGGACTCATGTCGATGCGAGCACGCGTTGGATCACGCTGACCATGCGGTCGAACTCGGCGTGTTCGGCCGTCAGTTGCCTGCGGCCGGCGGCAGTCAGCGTGTAGTAGCGCGCGCGGCGGTTGTTCTCCGACGCGCCCCACTCGGCCTTCACCCAGCCGTTGAGCAGCAGCCGCTGGAGCGCCGGATACAACGCGCTCTCCCCGATCCTGAGCACGTCGTCCGACACCACTCGCAGGTGCTCGACGATGCCGTAGCCGTGCTTGGCGCCTGGCCTGAGCGCCTTCAGAATGAGCAACTCGAGCGTGCCAGGAAGGAGATCGGACGGCGTGTTCGTGAGTCCCATCAGTGATTGATGGGAATATACAGACTCCACGCGGCCCGGTCAACTGCCATCAGCGCTTGAGGGAAGCACTGGTGCGATGGACGGCTGTAAGGTTTCGACGCGAACCTGCGTTCCTACAGGCGTAAGACCGACGATTTGCCCAGGTCGGCCACTTGGCTCATAATTGTAGGCCAGATGGCTCAGACAGAACTGCACAGAGTCAAGGGGCCGCGAAGAGGCAAGCCAGCGACGCGCCGTTCAGCCACACGGCCGCGCGTGTCGGGATTGGATCGTTTCCGCGCGTTTCTCCAGGGTGGCAGCCCTGGGCCGAACAGTCACGTGGTCTTGCTCGGCATCGAGACCTTCGACTCACCGCAACTCCTTCGATCGGTGGCGCGCGGACTTCCGTTCGGCGCCTTCGAGCGGCTTGTGGCCAATACGTCCTTCTCGAACGATGACGCACTCGTGCTCGTGAACATTCCCGCGCGAACGCTCACGCGTCGCAAGCGCGAGGGACGCTTTCACGAGGACGAATCGGACCGCTTGGTGCGGGCGTCGCGCATCTTCGCGCGGGCGCTGAGTCTGTTCGAGGGAGACCGCGACGCGGCGAAACACTGGCTTTCCACACCACAGAGGGCCCTTGGTGGTGAAGTTCCGTTCGTGCTCGCTCGCACGGAAGTCGGAGCGCTTGAAATCGAGCGGTTGATCGGCCGGCTCGAGCACGGCGTCTTTGCATAGTGCTCACGGCGTGGCGCATCGTCAAGAAGCGGTACGCCGCCGGGGCATTCGACGGCGAAGGTGCGCGTCTATTTGGTGGTCGCTGGAACTCTCCTGGCGTATCGGCGGTGTACGTCGCGAGCTCGCGCTCGTTGGCCGCACTCGAGATGGCTGTCCATCTGGATCCGTCCGCGCTACTCCTGTCGTTCGTGCTGATCCCATGCGAATTCGAGGAGCGGCTCGTGACAGCCGTCGATCGGAGCGCGTTGCCCGCACGCTGGCGCCGCGTTCCTTCTCCCCCTGAACTGGCCGCGATCGGCGATGCCTGGGTCAAACAGGCGCGGTCTGCGGTGTTGGCCGTTCCGAGCGCCATCATCGAAGAGGAATCCAACTATTTACTGAATCCGGCCCACCCGGAGTTTTCGCAAATCAGAACTGGAGTCAGCGACACATTCATTGAGCCCGAAACGGCTCGTCCACCATTCGTCACCGATCGCCCAGAGGCGTGGCAATGAACCACTCGTTCCCCCACGCATCTGCGACACCGCCCATCCGGTCGCCGTACGGTTGATCCACGGGGGCGTGCAGTGACGTGGCTCCGGCCTCGATCGCCTGCTCGTAGACCGCGTCGCAATCGTCCACGTACAGATAGAACCCGGCCGGCGCCGGGAGCCCGGCGCCGCGTCCCTCGCCAATCTCAATCGCGGCGTCTCGAAAGCGAAGCACCGCATGCACGACGACACCGTCCGGCGCGTCGTGCCGAAGCTCGACGCGGGCGCCGAAGGCTGCGTTGAGGAAATCGATGAGCTCGGGCGCCCCTCTGCCGGCTGTGCGCTGCACGTACACGTGAGGGGTGACCGTGCGGGGAGATTGCGCAAAGTAGGTCGGCCCCTGATGGGTCGCGATGAACCAGTGATTGCCGGCCGGGTCTCTCACGAACCCCGCCCGCTCGCCGTACGGCCGGTCCGCCGGCGCGCCCAGCGATTCGGCGCCGGCGTCAATCGCCCGCTGGAAGACGGCATCGGCAGCGTCGACATACACGTGCAAGCCCATGAGCCGTGGTGTCAACGGCCTGCCCTGCGTGACGGAGGGGAGTCCGCCGCCGAGCATCAGCATCGAATCGCCGATGCGCAGCTCGCAATGCGTGCCGCCCGCGCTCCCGATCGAGCGGTGGGTTTCTTCGGCGTCGAAGACCTGTTTGACGAATGCGATGAGCCGCTCAACATCGGGCGCGATCAGATAGGGTGTCACCGAGGTAAAGCCGGCGCGCACGCCGTACGCGCGTGTTGCCGTTCGAGTCATCATCGCGATCCTCCTTTCGAGACTCCGCCGCAGGCGTGCCTTGAACGCGGCGCTCGGACAGCCGTCGAGCATCACCGCAATCGCGGCCAGAGCCCGTTCGTTGAGCTCGTCAGCCATGGCTGCTCTCCATGCGCGCCCGCAGGCTCTCCAACGCCCTTCGCTGGAGCTGCTTGACCGCTCCGTCCGATTTCCCCATCGCCCGGGCCACGTCCGCGATGCTCCTTCCCTCGCCGAAGCGCAGTTCGATGACGCGGCGCTGATCCTCCGGGAGCCGCTCGACGAGTTGAAAGACCATCGCCCGGCGCTCCACGTCGGGGTTTGCGGCGACGACATCGGCCGGCAGGTCGCCCGACTCACGCGCCGCCTGTTTCCGGCGGTCGGCGAGCTCGTTGGCCGCAATGCGGAAGAGCCACGCGATGAAGGCGACACCCCGCCACTCGTACTTCTTCAGATTCGCAAGCGCCCGCTGAAACACTTCGGACGTCACGTCCTCCGCCTCGGCGCGACTGCCGGCACGCCGGAGCACGTAGGCATAGACCCGATGAAAATAGCGGTCGTAAAGGGCGAGAAACCGCGCAGGGTCCGCCTGCGCGGCCTCCACCAGGCTCCGATCGTCCAGCTCGGCTGGCGCAGCCACCATCTGCTCTCGTCAGCTTAACCGTGAGGAGGCAGGAAAAGTTACGCGGGCGTTACGGGCCGTGCTCTGTTGAACGACTACCGCCTCCAAGGCGGTAGATTTAGCGCGCGACTGATAGAATCCCCTAAGGGATACGGCCTGCCTGGCGGTCCTGGGTGGTCCCAAGATCGCGGATCGACTTCTCGCATTCTCGGCTTTGAACAAGATCCTGATCGCCAACCGCGGCGAGATTGCCGTCCGGATTGTCCGCGCGTGTCGCGACCTCGGCCTGAAGACCGTCGCGGTGTATTCGGACTGCGATCGGGCCGCGCTGCACGTGCGCTTTGCGGATGAAGCCGTGCCGATCGGAGAGAATCCGCCCGCGCACAGCTACCTGCGCGTGGATGCCGTGGTCGAGGCGGCGCTAGGCGCCGGCGCCGACGCGGTTCATCCCGGCTATGGGTTTCTCGCGGAGAATCCTGCGCTTGCGCGCGCCTGCCGTGACGCGGGACTCTTCTTCATCGGTCCGAGCGCGGAAGCGATGGAGCTCATGGGGAGCAAGACGGCCGCACGGCGGGCCGCGACCGAAGCCGGCGTGGCCGTCGTCCCCGGTACGAAGGATCCGCTCGGCGCGTCCGTCTCGGACGAGGAATTGAGCGCCATCGCGCACACGGTTGGCTATCCGCTGCTGGTGAAAGCCGTGTCGGGCGGCGGCGGCAAGGGCATGCGGGCCGTATCCCGGCCCGACGAGCTGGCCGGCGCTGTCCGTTCGGCGCGATCCGAGGCCGTCTCATCGTTTGGCGATGCGGCGATCTACTTCGAACGCCGGCTCACGCGGCCACGCCATATCGAAGTTCAACTGCTCGCGGATCGGTACGGGATGGTCGTCCCGTTCGTCGAGCGCGAATGTTCGATTCAGCGACGACACCAGAAGGTGATCGAAGAGTCGCCATCCGTGGCGGTGTCGCCGGTATTGCGCCGCCGGCTGGCGGCGGCCGCGGCGTCCGTCGCGTCCACGGTGGGGTACACGAATGCGGGGACGATCGAGTTCCTGCTGGACGCCGAGACCGGCGAGTTCTTTTTCCTCGAGATGAACACGCGCCTTCAGGTCGAGCATCCCATCACGGAGATGGTGACCGGCGTGGATCTCGTTCAGTGGCAGATACGGATCGCCCGGGGCGAGCCGCTGGCGATCGATCGGTCGCGCGTGCTCGAGCCCACGGGCCATGCGATCGAATGCCGCGTCTACGCCGAGGATCCGGACAACCGGTTTCTGCCGTCACCCGGGCGGATCGCGGCCCTGCGGAGTCCCGCAGGTCCCGGCATCCGCGATGACAGCGGCGTCGCCGAGGGGCTCGAGGTGCCGATGTTCTACGATCCGCTCATCTCGAAACTGATTGCGTGGGGTGAGGATCGCGGCCAGGCGATCGCGCGGATGGCCCGCGCCCTGCGTGAGTACCAGATCGCCGGCATCAAGACGACCTTGCCGTTTTTCCGATGGGTGCTCGATCGGCCGGAGTTCGTCGAAGGTCGATTCGATACGACGTTCCTCGATCGCGTGCTCCTGGAGCGCGACAATCAGTCCTTCGAGGCACGCGAGGACGAGGCCAGGCGGCTGGCGGTGATGGTCGCGGCGATTTATGCGGCGCAGCGAACGAGCTCGACATCGGTGTGGCTTCCGCCTTCAGGCGAAAGATTTGGCGCGGCCGACTTCCGGCTGAAGCCGGAAGCCACGAAGAGACTGCCGGAAGCCACGAAGAGAGGGCCGGAAGCCACGAAGAATTGGAAGCGCCAGGCGCGAATTGAAGGGCTGCGGTGACGGTTGACGTCGAAGTCGGCGGCACCCTGCACGCCGTCACGGTCGAATCAATGGACGGTGGTGCCGGCTCGTTCCGAGTCACGGTCGATGGCGTGGCCAGGATCGTGGAGGTGACCGAAGCCGGCGGCACGCGGATGTCCTTGCTGGTCGGGAATTCGTCGGAGGCCGGCCATCCTGCGGCCCGCCGGAGTGTCGACGCGCTCGTCATCGAGACGGGGGCCGCCGGTGAGTTGACCCTCACCGTGGCGAACGCGACATTTGAAGCCCGCGTCTTTGGGAAGGGACGAACCTGGGGGGCGCGCCGGCGCGTCGCCGGATCCGAGGCGGGGGCCACGGGCATGCAGGAGATCCGGGCGCCGATGCCTGGCCGGATCGCGCGGGTGCTGGTTGCCCCCGGTGAGCGGGTGAAGACGCGCCAGCCGCTCGTGGTCGTCGAAGCCATGAAGATGGAAAACGAGCTCCGAGCTGCGGC
>JACQTH010000423.1 GCA_016210935.1 Acidobacteriota bacterium
CCGCTGGACGGGTGCGCGAGTCAGAAAACGCCGCGGCCGAGATTCCTGAATGCGTGAGGTACCCGGCGCAGGGTACAAGGACCGACGTCAGGGGCAATTCCGCGTGGCCTTCGCAATCGTTGCAACGACCCCATACACCCACCGTAGCGTCGGGCTGAGCCGTTGTCAAACCGCGAGACGGCGCGTCTTGACAGTATTTGACAGTCGTGGCGGCGTTCACTAGACTGAATGGACCTATGAGTTCGAGCGCGCGGATGACCCGCTGCTGTTGTAGCAGGCCCGGCAGGGCCTCCTCGTCTGCGGTCATCCTGTGCGTCTCGATCACTTCTTGAGACCATCTCCAGCACGGTGAGGCTGACAGGCCCGGAGGCGTTGCTTCCGGGCCTTTTTCGTTTGTCAGCCTGAGCCATTCACACGATTCTCGTCATCCGATTCTCGTGGCTTCCGGCTGAACCTTGTGGAAAACGCGTTTCGTCCAGGCGTTTTCCACAGGTTCCTTTAGCCGGAAGATCTTCCGCCGCGCATCCGCGCAGTCGACCGAATTCGACACCGGTCGGCTCGAACGGCTACAGGCGGAAGCCACGAGGGCTAGCTGGAGTCCAGGTCATGCTTCCCACGTCGGAACGGGAGGCGGAGCTTTACCCCGCCTTCCTGAAACTCGCCGGTCGGAAGGTCGTCATCGTCGGCGGCGGTCCGGTCGCGGCCGCCAAGCTAGCGGCGCTCCGCGCCGCGGGCGCGCACGTGGTCGTCGTCGCGCCGGAGATCGCCCCTGAGATTCGTCGTCAACAAACGAACCCCGAATCCCCGCCTTCGCGCGAAGCGCTTCGGCGAGGCTCGCCGAAGTTCGCCGTGGCCGAAGGCTTAACGGCGAACGAAGGCGGCCGAATCCCCAATCCCGAGATCCGGTGCCGTTTTTTTCAGCCGGCCGACCTCAACGACGCATGGTTCGTCGTCGCCGCCGCGACCCCGGAAGTGAATCGTGCGGTTGCGGCCGCGGCCGCCGAGCGGCGCGTCTTCGTGAACGCCGTCGACGACCCCCAAAATGCCACGGCGTATCTGGGGGGCGTCGTCCGGCGCTCCGGCGTCACCGTTGCCGTGTCGACGAGCGGAACTGCGCCGGCGCTCGCGGGACTCATTCGTGAGGCTCTCGAGTTGTTGCTTCCCGACGATCTCGATCGATGGCTCGACGAAGCTCGGCGACGACGGCGGGCCTGGAAGGCGCGCGGCGTGCCGATGTCGCGACGCCGGCCGCTGCTCCTGAATGCGCTGAATTCGCTGTACGGCCGCAGCGCGAGTCGTGAGGCAGGGAGATGAAGGCAGGATCTGTCGCGATCGTCGGGGCTGGTCCGGGCGATCCGGGCCTGCTCACCCGCAGAGCGATTGTCCGGCTGCGTGCCGCAGACCTCGTGCTCTATGACGCCCTTGTCAATCCGAGGCTGCTGCGCTACGCGCGGAAGGCACAACGGTTTTTCGTCGGCAAACGGGCCGGCCGTCACGCCATGCGGCAGTCGACGATCAACACGCTGATGATCGAGGCGGCACGAAAGGGGAAGCGGGTGGTCCGGCTCAAGGGTGGCGATCCATTCGTGTTGGGACGCGGTGGCGAAGAGGCGCTGGCCCTGCGGGCCGCCAACGTGCCATTCGAAATCGTTCCGGGCGTCAGCGCGGCCACGGCGGCCGCGGCACTCTCGGGTATTCCGGTGACCCATCGCGGGCTCGCCTCCGGCTTCGTCGTCGTCTCGGGACACTCACCGGGTGCGTACGAACCGGTGCTGTGGTCGCTCGTGCCGGGCTCGGTGACCGTCGTGGTTCTGATGGGTCTCGCGTCGAGAGGCGCGATCGCGGAGCTGCTGTTGCTTCGCGGTTGGCCGGCCACCATGCCGGCGGCGATTCTGGTCGATGCGTCAACATCGCGCGCGAGCCGCTGGATCGGGCCGCTCCGTGACCTCGGAACCGCCGCGCTCGATGAAACGAAGGGAGCCGCAACCCTGGTGATTGGAAAAGTTGTCGGACTCGCGGCGGTTCTGGCGCAGTCGAGTGCGTCGCTGAAAGCGGGCAGTCGTCGGTAACCAGCGCGGCGAGCGCAAGCGAGCCGTGGTAGGCGGCGGGGGTGGGGCCCCCGCCGCAAACTAATAAAAGAGGACACATGGCTGCAGTTGATGATCCGCGAACATTGGGACGGACTCGCCTGTCCTTCGCGAACGAAGCGGAGATCGACGAATTCGTCGCGACGCTCGAGCGGTTCGAACGGGGCGAGATTTCGCCGGACGAATGGCGCGTCTACCGGCTGGTCCGGGGCACCTACGGCCAGCGGCAGCCCGACGTGCAGATGTTGCGGGTGAAAATCCCGCAGGGAATCCTGACCGCGCCGCAGCTTCACGCGCTGGCCGACGTCGCCGAGCGGTGGTCGCGTGGGTTCGCCCACATCACGACGCGTCAGAACTTCCAGTTTCATTTCATGCGGCCAGAACATCTCGAACCGTCGATGCGCCGCCTCGCAGAAGCCGGCCTGACGACCCGCGAAGCGTGTGGCAACTCGGTGCGCAACATCACCGCCTGTCCGTACGCCGGCGTGGCCCATGACGAGGTCTTCGACGTCACACCGTATGCGGAAGCGCTGACCCGATACCTGCTTCGACATCCGCTCAGCTCGTCGCTGCCGCGCAAGTTCAAGATCGCGTTCGAAGGCTGTTCGCACGACCATGCCGTAACGGCCATCAACGACATCGGCTGGCGCGCGCGGATTCGGCGGATCGGCGAGACCACGGTCCGCGGGTTCTTGGTAACCGTCGGCGGAGGCACGTCGATTTTTCCTCGATCCGGCCAGGTGTTGTACGACTTCCTGCCCGCGGGCGAGATCCTCGATGTCGCCGAGGCGATCGTGCAGGTCTTCCACAGGCTCGGCGATCGTGTGCACAAGCAACGGAACCGGATGAAGTTCCTGATTAAGGACCTGGGCTGGGAGCGATGGCGCGAGGAGTACGGGCGCGCCCTGGAACAGATTCGCGCGAACGGCGGCGCGTCGCTGCCGTTCGATCCGGATGATCCGCCTGTCGAGGAACCGCCGGACTGGTGGCGCCCCCGGCCGCCTTCTCCAACCGATGTCGCCGCATTCGTCGCGACCTCCACGCTTCGCGGTCCCGGCATCATGCCGTCAATCAAGCCGCACGACGCGACCGACGGCTCCTTGTTCACATGGCGGCAGACCAACGTGCGCGCGCAAAAACAAGCGGGATATTCGACCGTGACGGCGACGGTGCCGCTCGGGGACCTGGCAGGCACTCAAATCCGAGCGCTCGCCGAGCTGGCCTCGACCTTCGGCGATGGATCGGGCCGCGTCACGCCCGAGCAGGACTTGCTGTTTCGATGGGTCCCGTCGTTGCAGGTACGCGATCTGTACCTGCGTCTGGCGAGCGCCGGGCTCGGCGCGCCGCACGCCGGCACGATCGCCGACGTGACGAGCTGTCCCGGCGCCGAATCGTGCCGCATCGCCGTCACGCAGTCTCGGGGTCTGGGCCGCGTGCTCGAGTCGCATCTTCGAGACCACCCGGATTTGATCGCGCTCGCGCCGGATCTCACCATCAAGATCAGCGGGTGTCCGAACGGATGCGGGCACCACCACATCGCCGGCATCGGTTTTCAGGGCAGCGTCCGAAAGGTCGGAGGCCGGGCCGTACCTCAATACTTCGTCACGGTCGGCGGCGGCGTGAACGGAAACGCCGCGTTCGGCCAGCTCGTTGCCAAAATCCCCGCGCGCCGCAGCATCCAGGCACTGGAACGACTGCTCACCCTCTACCAGACGTCCCACGCCGCCGGTGAAACCGCGAGCGCATTTTTCACGCGTGTCAATCTGGAGACGGTCAAAGCCGCCCTCGCAGATTTGGCGACCATCACTCCCGACGACGCCGTGCCGGACGATTTCGTCGATCTCGGCGAGACCGCCGAGTACCAGCCGGAAGTGCTGGACGGCGAGTGCAGCGCGTAAGCAGACTTCAGGCTCCGGGCTACGGGCTGCAGACGGCTTGATGACACCAGCGCGAGGCCCGAAGCCGGACGCCTGAAGCTTGTAGCCAATTCCTGGCTTGAAGCCCGCAGCTTGAAGCCCGTAGCCTGTTCCCTGCCCTCAAGCCCGAAGCCTGCAGCCCGAAGCCCGTCTGCTAAGATGTTCCCGCAGGAGGCTATTCCATGATTCGCCGGCTCTCGCTTCTCGTTCTGCCTGTCGCGGCAGTTCTCGCCATCGCACTGCTCAGC